>JAFGTO010000482.1 GCA_016934095.1 Candidatus Glassiibacteriota bacterium | reverse complement strand
GATGTACTCACTGCGGGCTGCCCCGGGCAGAGACTCCCAGAAATCCCGCTCCGAGACCGTGGGGTAAGGGTGCCATTGCAGGGGCTGAACCAGCATCCGCTGCAGGGACTCCAGAGGGTAGAGCACGCCCAGCTCCGGCATGGCCCGCCCCTGCTGCGCGCAGAGAAAGGCTGCATTCAACAGCAGGGCCGCGAGCAGGGAAACGCCGGTAAGGCTGATTTTTCGGTGATGCCTGACTGAGCAAGTCATCAGAGCCGACCTCCGTATTAAAGATGGATAATCAAAGTGTCCCGCTCGAAAAAACCGGTAGACTGCAGCCTGGCGGACAGTAATGTCTCTCCACTCCTGCCAGGGATTTCCCTCAGCTCCATTGGCCGGGGAACAGTCCCGGACATCATTCCGGATGCCAGAGGTCGATGGGTTTTTTCACTCCATCCGGGCGGAAAGGCAAATTTATCTTTTCCCCCCTGCCGGCCGAGGCATAGCCTGCGTAGAGGACCTCCATCACCACCTGCCCGTCCTCTCCCGTGGCCGCGGGTTCCTCCTTGCCCCGCACGCAGCGGGCGAAGTGGCGCATCTCCTGCGGGAAACCGTAGTTCCAGAGCTCCTCGAAGACCGGGTAGGACCAGCCCCTGGTGGTGGGCGCTTTTTCCACGGCGTAGCCATAGCCGTGCTCGCTGTAGGCAGGCAGGGCGTTTCCCATCAACAGGTTGGCGTAAGCCACCCCGTCCTCGCCGTAGACCTCGATGCGGTCATCCATGCCGCCCCTGCGGGCCCAGCTGTCTTCCACCATCCCTACCGCTCCGTTCCCGAACTCGAGGATACAGACCGCGTTGTCTTCTCCACGGGTCTTGTCGCCGTGGACATAGGTGCCCATCTGGCACAGCACGCTCTTGACCGGGGAGCGGTCGAGGAACCAGTAGCAGAAAGCGATCCCGTGGCAGCCCAGGTCCATCAGGGCGCCCCCGCCGGAGCGCTCCATGTCCCAGAACCATGCCGAGTGAGGCCCGAAGTGCTTTTCGCTCTGTTTGACAAGGTACACCTTGCCGAAAGCGCCCTGGTCCGCCATCTCCTTGGCTTTGACATATTTCGGGGTAAAGAACAGCTCCTCGGCATACAGCAGCAACACCCCCTTCTTCCGGCAGGTATCGATCATCAGACCGGCTTCCTCGAGGGTCATGCAGAGGGGCTTCTCGCAGACGACATGTTTGCCGGCCCCGGCGATATCGACAGTCATGGCGGCATGGAACAGGTTGGGTGCGGTGATCGTGACCATCTCGATGTCTCGTTCCCTGAGCATCTCCCGGTAATCGCGGAAGATGCGCGGGATACCGTATCTCTGGGCCAGGGCCTCAGCGTGCCCTGCGGTCGGCGAGGCCACAGCCACCACCTCGGCCTCTTCCGGCATGATCCGGAACGCGGCCGCATGGATGTCAGCCTCGAACCTTGAGCCGATGATACCGACTTTGACTTTATCCGCCATGATCGCTGACCTCCTGTTACACCTGGAAAAAAAGATTCTCGAAAAATACCCGGCATTAAAAGGCCGTAAACCGGGCCTGCACTCTGACCCGGCCGCTAATGTCCATCTTGCCGCGGATGCTGACTCTAGGCCCGGACCGCAGCGATCTTCTGGATCATCTGGTCCAGCTCCTGCGGGCTCTCGAAACCGATGGTAAAGGCATCCACGAAGTCCCGGGCCAGCACGAAGCCGAGGGAGCGGTCGATCTGGTCTTTCAGCTTCCCCACCCCGACAATCTTCATGGCTATTACAGCTTTGCCGTTCCCGTGGGCTTCTCTCAGCACCGGCAGCACCTGCTCCGGCTCCGCATCCATCGCCACCCCCGCATGGTTAAGCCGCGTCAGGATGACCTCGGTCCAGGGGTCGCGGGCTGCGGCCTGCAGGGCGGCCAGGCTGTGGCAGGAGACTCCGCAAGAGCGAAGGATTCCCTGCTCCCGTGCCTCGGACACCACGTCCATGGTGTCGCGCAGCTTTGCAGGCCAGTTTTCCTCGGTCATGCAGTGCAGGAGCAGGATGTCGATCAGCTCTGTCCCCAGCTCCTGGCGGAAGCGCTCGAGGTCCTGCCGCATCTGGCCGGGCTCCCGGGCGGTCGACTTGGTCAGGATCACCACTTTCTCTCGGGGCACATGTTTGAGCACCTCGCGGAAATAGGTGTGGCTGCCGTACTGGTCCGCAGTGTCCCAGAAAATGAGATCCCGCTCGAACCCGTGGCGGATAATCCCCACAAAGTTGTCCAGCCCGATCCTGGTCTGGTTCGAACTGCGGCCTACCCCGTGGGTGCCCGAGCCCAGCGCCAGCCGCGAGACGACAATGCCGGTTTTACCCAGGGCCACCCGGTCGTCCGCGGCAAAGCTCCCGGCCGGGGTGTCGACCTGCGAGGCCCCGTTGCACGCCCAGGGCAGTGCCGCAGCGCCCGCCCCGGCGATTGCCTGCCTGATAAAGCTCCTCCTGCCGATAGTCTTCATCGCCCGGTCTCCTCCGTGCCGAAAGTTGTACGCCGGTCCACTACCGATTAATATGGAACTGTGGCGG
>JAFGTO010000481.1 GCA_016934095.1 Candidatus Glassiibacteriota bacterium | reverse complement strand
CTGCTGCAGGACAACCTCGACCGCCTGGTCCGGACTTTACCTGAACCCGCTCAACCATGAAACCAGCCATCCAGCTCAGCCGTGTCTCGGTACAGCTTCGCAGGAAAGCCATCCTGCGCCGGATAACCCTGTCGATCGAACCGGGACAGTTCTGGGGGGTGGTGGGCCCCAACGGCGCCGGCAAGACCACTCTGATGCGCCTGCTGGCGGGTTTCGTGCCTCCCTCCGAGGGGAGCCTGGAAGTGCTCGGCAGAAAAATCGAGCGCCGTCCGCCCACCGCACTGCGCAAGCGGATCGGCTACCTGCCGCAGAACCTCTCTTTCGACGAGGGAGTGCCTTTTTCCGCCCGCGAGGTGATCCTGATCGGCAGGACAGGCAGGCGCGGGCTTTTCCGTCGCCTCGGCAGGGAGGACTACCTGGTGGCGGAGGCTTGCGCGGAAGAGCTCGGAGTGCTCGACCTCCTCGACCGGCCGATCGGCACCCTCTCCGGCGGCGAGCGACAGCGGGTGCAACTGGCCCGGGCCCTGGCCCAGCAGCCTGAGATCCTCATCCTGGATGAGCCTACCAGCAACCTCGACCCCCGCGCCGCGGTGCGCTTCCTCGAAACTGTGGACCGTCTCCAGCAGGACCACGGCCTCACCGTGTTGATAGTCACACACGAGGTGGCCCACCTGCCTGCCGGCTGCGGTTTCACGGCATTCATCAAGAACGGGGCGCTGCTGGGAGCGGGCGAGAAGAAACAGATGCTGAGGGATGACCTCTTGAGCGAGCTTTACGACTGCCGGGTGAGCGTGGAGACCCGCGGAAACCGTTACTACATTTTCAAGGAATAGGTGTGAGCGGACTTCTTGAACTCTGGCAGCTCCAGTTTTTTCGTAACGCCCTGGCGGCCAGCCTGCTCTGCGGCATAGGCTGTTCGGTGATCGGGGTCTTTATTGTCAGCATGAGGATCCCCTTCATCGGCGTGGCTATCTCGCACGCTGCCATGGCAGGGGCGGTGTTCGGCATGCTGGCCGGGATCGACCCCCTGGCCGGAGCGTTTGTCGCCGCCCTGGCCGCCTCGGTCTTCACCGGGCCCCTGGCCGACCGGGCGCAGATGGACCCCAACATTTCACTGGGTATCATCTTTTCCCTGGCCATGGGCCTGGCCTTTCTCGGCATCGGCCTGGCACCCGAGCCGAAAAACGACGTGCTGGGGGTGATCTGGGGCAACATCCTGCTGCTCTCGGCAGAGGATGTCCGGCGCATGGCCGTGGTTACAGCGGCCGGGCTGGGTGTGGTGCTGCTTTTCTACAAGGAGTTCAAAGCCGTGATGTTCAGCCGCCTGGTGGCCGCCGCCGCCGGTGTGCCCGAGCGCGCGGTCTACTATACCCTGCTGGTGCTCTGCGGGGCCACGGTCACGGTCAACCTCGACACTGTCGGCGGCCTGATGCTGTTCAGCATGCTGATCAACCCGGCGGCGGCCGCCTACCAGTTCACTTACCGCATGGGCAGGCTTTTCCTGCTCTCCGCCCTGTTCGGAGTGCTCAGCGCGGTAGCCGGAATCATGCTCTCCTGCCTGTTCGACCTGCCTTCCGGGGCGCTGGTGGTTATCTCATCCAGCGTCATTTTCGGCGTATCGCTGGCGGTCTCTCCCAAGCGCAGGCACGCCGGCCATTGAACAAGCCGTCCCGCCCGCTCCCGGCTGCAGCTCTCGCGGCCTCTCCCTGTTGATTTAACCCGTTGCGCACACCCTTCTTCCAGCCTGCGGCAACCCTGTCGGCCGCGGAGGTTTTTCCGGCCGCCGGAGAATATTTTATCCGGCCGGGCCGCCCCCTGTCGATCCGTTCAAGGTATACTCAGAACGAGCCGATTAAGATATAGGGGTAGAATACCGGGACGCTGCCCGGCTAAAGTTGCCGTATTCTAAAAATAAAAAAGAAGGCAAACAGGCAAAATATTCCGCTAACGGTCCTGACTTCCGTTTGCGACCAGGCCTTTCCGGCCGCGGTAAGGCGTTACCGGTTCTTTAATAACCAGAAAAATCACCAGTTACGACAATTGTGGCCGCCACTGGCATAACTTTTGCTTTTTTAACCGTGGCTGCGTACAGGACAGCATCCCCCCAGATCAAGGCCGCCGGGCAGCGGCCGTCAGGGATGTCTGTCATTTTTCGCGGCTGACAGCTTAATTCCGGGGGAATCGTAAAATGGCTTCACCGATCACTTTCACCGGCCTGGCCACTGGTATAGATTCCGAGTCAATCATCACTCAGATGGTCGACCTCCAGCGACAGCCGATTACGAGGCTCGAAAACCAGAGTGTCCTGCTCGAGCTCAAGAGGGAATCCCTCCGCGAAGTTAACACCCAGTTTTTAAGCCTGCAGAACGAGACCCTCAACCTGAGGCTCGAATCGACCTTTTCCAGCCGCTCGGTTTCCTCCAGTGATGAAAGTAAGGTCCGGGCCACGGCCAATTTCTCCGCAGCCAAGACGAACCACCGGGTGATAGTGCACGAGCTGGCCCAGGAAGCCGCGGCCACCAGCCACCGGTACTTGAGTCAGGCCTCTGTGCTCGGTTCGAACACTATCGGGATCAACCAGGTCGGCACGTCCACCCGTGCCAACGCTCCCGGGGCCGGCAGGCTGATCGGCGGCGTGGTGCTCAGCGATTCCGACACCCTGGGCTCGCTGGGCCTGGCCGGCGATTTCACCCTGAAGATCGACCCGGACGCCGAGGGGACCCATGCCGCAAAAACCATTACCGGCCTGGATGCCTCGACCACTGTGGCAGAGCTGATCACCAAGATCAACAACCAGACCGACTCGATCAAGGCCCAGCTTATCTACGATGAGGCGGCCGGCGGCCGGGTAATCCAGCTCAGCAGCGATTACGTGGGATTGGATGTAAGTATCTCCGGGGCGGTAGCCGAAACCGTTTTCGGTATCGATCCCGGTGCCACGGTTACCAGCAGCGGCGACACCGGGCTCGGCTCTGCCAGGGCCAAAGCTGCGATCTCCCCCGCAGATGTTCATGCCGGGACAGTGAACATTCTTTCCACGGACGGCCTGGCCGGCAGTATCACCGGCAGTGTCGACCTGACCGCGTTTGGAACGGAAGTTCTGCAGCTTACCCTGGCCGACCTCGGCGTTACCGAATTCAGCGGCTTCGAGATCGATCCGGACGCCGCCGGTGCCGCCGGGATGGTCGCGGTGAAGCACGAGGACGGGTCCCTGCTGAAAGCCACCGATACTGTTGCCGACCTCATCGAAACTATCAACCTCTCTGTCCCTGATGTGACCGCCCAGCTTGTGGATGGCACCGGGGGGGCGGTCTACCTGCGGATAACCGCCAATGAAGGCGGACGGGATCTCACTGTCCAGCAGATCGGCTCGACCAGCGGCATCCTGCAGCAGGTCCTCGGAACCGGGGATACGGTTACCACCAGCAACGCCACCACCGACTCGGCCGAGGTTACCCTGGTGCAGAGCTTCTACCGCCGGGGCAGCCTCATCCCGGAGTCCCAGCGGGTGGTCAGCGGCACCAAGGAAAATTTCCGCACTGTCGGGGTCAGCGACCTGATCGATGGGGTGACCCTGATCGGGGCCACCTCGGGAGACGTTTTCACCCCGGGCACCGCCCGCCTGCAGATCAACAACAGCGAGCGCCTGGCTATCGAAAACAGCGAGCGCTTCCAGCTCTTCGGGGTGTACGGGGTTACCGCTTCCTCCTACTCCACCGGGCTCGGCCTGGATACCGACGGCAGCGGGGTGATCGGCCTCAATAAATCAGTGGCCGAGCTCAACGCAGCCAGCGCTTTCGCCCTGGACACCTCGGGAGAAATCACCGCCGGCCAGTTCGTGGTGGGTGATACCATACTCACCCTGACCCAGGAAGAAATAGACGAAGGTATCACCCTGGCCGAGATAATCGCCAGGATCAACAGCGCCGATGAGGGGGTGGCGGTGAATTACGAGGCGGCGAGCGACCGCTTCATCGCCAGCGCCTCCGCTTACGGCTCAGCCGGCACGGTGAGCTTCGGCACCTACACCGGGAAGGCCGGCGAAAGCAACGTGCTCAAGGTCCTGGGCCTGACCAACATCGCCACCGAGATCCTCAACTCGGCGGGCCGCGATGCCGGGCTGATCGACCAGGACACCGAGTTGGTCGATGCCGGCTTCTCTATCAGGCCCACCTCGGGGACTTTCACGATCAACGGGACCACCATCGAGGTGAATGCCGCCGTGGACAGCCTGACCGACGTGATCGACAAGATCAACTCCTCGGCCGCCGGGATCACCGCCCTGCTGGATGCCGACTCCAAGCGGATAAACCTGGTACAAAATGTGGACGAGGACACTATCGCGGACTACATCCAGGTAGGCTCGATCTACGACACCAGCAACCTGATCGCCGCCCTGAGGATCACCGGCGGCTCCAATGCCGACGGCAGTGTCAAGGGAGCCGAATCGATCAAGGTCAAGAACAACGTGGGCAGCGCCCGCCGCGAGGCGGACATCGAGGTGGACGGTATCCGCTACACCCGCAACACCAACACCATCGACGATGTCACTCCCGGCCTGAGCTATGAGCTGCTGGGTATCACCGAGTCCCCGGTCACCCTCACCGTTTCCGGGGACAGCACAAAAGCGATCGAAGCCATAGCCCGCTGGGTAACCGAATATAACAAGACGATCAAGCTGCTCAGTCCCGAGCGGGTCGACAGCACCGACCGCAAGTACCTCGAGCCGCTGACCACCGAAGAGCGCAATACCCTGACTTACACTGAGCTGCTCGACCGTTTCGAAAAGTTCGAGACCCTGAACAAGAGCGAGGCGATACGCAAGGATTCCAGCCTCCAGCGGCTGATCAACCAGATGCAGACCGATGTCATGACCCCGGTGCCGGACCTGGGCGGCAGCATCTCCAGCCTCGCCGATATCGGTATCTCCAGCGGCGAGCCCGGGGCCCCGCTGACCACCGACCTGCAGGGAGTGCTGGTGGCCGACTCCACGGACTACGAGGTAATCAAGGCCGCCCTGGAAAGCAACCAGCGCCTGCTCGATGCGCTGAACTCGGATGACCACGCCGTGGGCGAGCTGTTCCGCCAGCAGGGCAACTCGGTGGTTTCGATCATGGGCACCACTGCTTTCGACGAGGGGACCCCCCTGGCCAATGCGATCAGTTTCCAGGTCTACAACGGGTCCAACTCGGCCTTTATCACCCTGGAAGCCGGCGAGTACAACAAGACCCAGCTCCTCAGCCTGATTACCGGCCAGCTCGAGCGGAACGGGATCACCGATATCGAGGTGTCTTTCGACGGCAGCGGGCACCTGAAATTCCTCAATGAGAAAACGATCGGCAGCGCTTATATCCGTATCCTGGATGCCACCAGCCAGTCCCAGACCGACAGGCTTTCGACCCGTTTCGGCATCGCCGGCGGCTCGTACACCGGCCCGGTCGCCGAATCCAAGTCCGGCGTAGCCGAGAAATTCTACACCAGTCTCCATCAGGCCACAGGGGTAGAGGGATACCTCAGGCAGCAGGTATCTTTGGGGGGCACGTACGGCCAGGGTTCCATTTACGATGAAATGGTGGCCCTCCAGGAGCGGATCCAGCGGCTCGAAGACCGGATATCCGCCCGCGAGGAGCGCCTGAGAAAAAAATTCGCCAACATGGAAAAAGTAGTCGCTCGCCTCCAGGAACAGCAAAGCTCCCTGTCTCAATTCCTCACCACGTCTACGGGATCTCAGAGCGGCTGATCGAAATGAAAACAAATCACCAGCTCCGGTCTGCTGCGACGGAGCCTGTGTCAACTTGACCACGAAAGCGAGCGATCGATGAAACTCAAACTTGATGGGCTGGAGATCGACCCCGGGACTTTCGGAGCCGAAACCCTCTCCGGTCTGATCCAGACCGTGGAAAGAAGTCTGGCCCCGGCCAGGGTGATCATCTCGATGAACCTGGACGGACGGCCGCTCGGTCAGCAGGAGGAGCATGCCCGCGCGGCTGAGGGCCTGGACACTCTGGAAAGCCTGGATATCAACACTCAGAGAGTGGATGAGCTGGTGCGAAACACACTCGAAACCCTGACCGATTACCTGCCCAGGCTGATCGAGCAGCAGGATGACTGTGTCATCCTGCTGCAGGGAGAGGATGAAAAACAGGGGCACACCGCCCTGGGCCGGCTGATCGACGGCCTGCTGATGGTCTCTACAGCCTGGAAGGGTATCGCCCAGACTATCAAAATCCCGGATTACAGGCCGGAAGAATTGATACCCGACATACAGGGCTTCAACTCCATCCTCCACAGTATAGCGGAGGCCCAGGAAGCCGATGATATTGTCAGGCTCTGCGACCTGCTGCAGTTCGAGCTCGGGCCTACGCTCGAGACCTGGCTGGAAAAGGCCGGGGAAATCAGGGACCTCGAAGCGAGTCATAACGTGAGCTGAGACAGGGGAAGAACGCAACCAGATGGATATTTTCAAGCACAACATCCAGGCCCTGGCAGGAGTCGACCCGCACCTGGCGGAACGTCTGCTCCGCTCCGAAACCGCGGCCGCGGAAATAATCGGGACCAGGGCAGGAGTGCCCTCAGTGCGCCTGAAAAACGCGGGCGGGCGGCCATTTACCCTGCACAGCACGGTGGATCCGCTGAGTGAGGCCGAGCGAATAGTAGATTCACAGTACCAGGCCGGGGTCAACACCTGCCTGGTTTATGGTTTCGGCCTGGGCTACCACCTGGAGGTGCTGGCCCGCAGGCTGCCCCCCAACGCCTGGGTACTGGTCGTCGAGCCTCAAATCACCATTTTCCGCCTGGCCTTGTCCGTGCGCGACCTCAGCCACCTGTTCCGTAATCCCAGGATCTTCTGGGCCGTGGGCGAAGATGCAGACCAGGTGCCTGCCCATTTCGGCGAGGTTTTCCGGGTCATTTCGCTCGAAGGCTTCAGCATTATCGCCCATAACCCCTCGGTCCGTCTCTGCGGAGAATATTTCGACCTGCTCGACAAGCTCTGCCGCAGGTGGATCGTAGCCGTAGGCGGCAATTTCTTGACCAATGTCCAGGCCGTGCGCAACTACCTGTCCAACACTCTGGAGAACATAATATCGGTGGTGGAACACCCGCCGGTTACAAAGCTTTTCGGGAGGTTCCACAAGGTGCCGGGGCTGGTGGTAGCCGCCGGGCCATCCCTGGACCGCAACCTGGACCTGTTGCGGGTGATGGAGCGCAGTGCGGTGATAATCTGTGTAGACACTTCCCTGGGGCCGCTATACCGCGCCGGGGTCAGGCCGCACCTGGTCCTGGCGGGAGATGCCAGCGAATATAATTTCAAGCACCTCGAGGGGATGGGCGAGACAGGGGCCGCCCTGGTGGCAGAGCCCATGACCCACCCGGGGATAGTCTCCGAATTCAAGGGAGACAAGTTTATCATGAGCTTCAACGAGGCCCTGATGCGCCGTCTCTCGGAGTTCATGGGAGACTTCGGCGTGGTCAAAGCCTGGGGCTCGATCTCCACCGGGGCTTTCGACCTGGCCCGCCGGCTGGGCTGCGACCCGATCGTCTTTGTCGGCCAGGACCTGTCTTTCCCGGGCGCAAGGTATTACGCGCACGGCACTTACCAGGAACAGCGCTGGCTGCGCGACCTCAGCCACCCCGCCACCCTCGATGAGGTCCATCGCGGACGCATGGTCAACGAGAACAACCAGGAGGCCGAGGATATTTTCGGCAGGCCGGTGCGCACTTCCAAGGTCCTCGAAGCTTACCGCCAGTACCTGGACCGGGAGATCTCCCAGACCCGGGCCAGGGTAATCAATGCCAGCGAGGGTGGCGTGGGCTTCCAGGGCGTGGAGAACATGCCGCTCGAAGAAGTGCTCTGGCGCTTCGCCCGGAAACAGCGGCCGATCCGTAAAATTATCCATAGTACCCGGGCCCGCAGGCCCGGAAAGGAAATCTCGCACCTGTTCCATTTCCTCAAGGAAACCTCGGATGAGCTGGAAAAAATGTGCCGGCACTGCAACGAGGGGTTCGAGCTGGCCAGGAGTATCCACCAGCAGGAAAGCAGCGACCTCAAAGCGGATTTCGACAAGATAGAAAAAGCCTACAACAAGCTCTACCGCCAGAGGGAGACTCTCGAATTCGTGGAGAACGCCAACCAGGGAGGCCTGCTGGCATTCCAGCGGGGGACCGAAAAACTCAAGGGTCGCGAGCTGGACCGCGAAGCCATCCTCGAGGCGGTCAAGATCTACGGTGCGTTCTTCATCAGTTTTTACCAGACCGCTTTGTTTCTCAAAAAGCGCTTCGAGCGCGCCGCTGTGGCAGTGGGCCTCGAATGCCACCACGGAACGGAAGAAGACCGCCGGCGGGTCGCCGGGCGCGTCCTGCAGGCAAGCTGAAAGGAATTACTCAGGGAAAATTATCCGGTTTTGCACGGTCCGGGACGGGGTGAGAAATATACCGTTATTAATCCCGGGTATAATAAGAGTTCTGTTGGATCGGAGTGTCGATGCCTAAGAATCAGGGAGTGAACGAGTATAAAGAGATGTCGGTCTTGAGCGCCAAGCCGGAGCAGTTGATCCTGATGCTCTATGACGGGGCTTTGCGCTTCCTCCGTCAGGCGATCAAGAACCTGGAAGAGAAAAACCTCGAGCCGGCGCACAACAACCTGATCCGGGCCCAGAACATCCTTACCGAGTTGATAGCCTCGCTGAACTTTGATAAAGGCGGGGAAATCGCCATGAACCTGTTCAGGATCTATGAGTTCATGCATTATACCCTGGTCCAGGCCAACGTGAAAAAAGATCCCGAGCCGGCACGCAAGATCCACGAACAGTTAATAACGCTCCGCGATAGCTGGGCCGCCGCACTGAAGAACCAGCGGCAGCCGGGGGAAGCTGCAAAGGCAAGCGGGGCCTCCGGCCCGGCGGAACCCGAACGCGGGCTGAAGAAGAAAAGCATCGAGCTTACCGGTTAAGCGGTCCCGGCAGCGATAAACAGGCAGGTTTCTCATGAAGCCGGCAGCTTTTCTTGAGCATTATTCATTCAGTGAGTGAAGGATGTTTGGAAAATTCGACCTCTTGCTTCCCGGGCGCCTGATCCGGGAGCTGCTGCTGATGGTCGAGGTGGAGCACGACCCCTCGATCAGCCAGAGCCGGCTGGGCACCAAGATCGGCCTGGTCCCCTCGATGGTCAACGGCTACATCCGCAGGATGAGCGAGCAGGGCTACCTGGTCAAGGCCGGCGCCAGCCACCGCAGGACCACCTACCACCTCACCGAGAGAGGCCGGGTGTACTGCGCAGAGCTGATGAAGCGCTACAGCATCGAAACAGTCAGGCTTTACAAGTACGCCAAGCAGGAGATACGCCGCCGGGTGGCCGGGAATTTCAACTCTCACCGTTCGCTGAGAATCGCCCTTTACGGGGCAGCGGAAACCGGGGAGCTGGCTTACCAGGTCTGCCTGGAGCTGGGCCACCAGGTAGTGGGGGTTGTCGACCGGGACACCTCCCGGCAGGGCCAGCACATGCAGGGCTGCCGGGTGAGCGACCCTGCAGAGCTCATCGGGATGCAGCCGGAGGTGGTCTTTATCACCTCGATGGGCCACGCGAGCGAGATAGCGGCCCAGCTCGAGCCGCTGCGCGAGAGTGGAGTCAGGATTTTTTCGCTGGATCACTGCCGGGAGGCCTGAGCCGCATCCTGCAGGCCGGCGGGATGGAGGCACGGCATGGGGCCGGCGCACCAGGAAGATGAACGGGAAAAAAGTCAGAACGATTAGAGGGGCGTTGAAAAAAGACATCAACGCCCCGTAATGAAATTTGTTGCTTCGTGGGCTGTCAAGGGCAAGGCAAGCCGTTTCCAGTGTAAATGTAAGATTTACTGTATGTTATGCAATTAAGGCTTCCTTGCCGCATGTTGTTGTCACAACAGTGGAAACGGCCCTTGACAGCCTTAATACCCTGAATTTTTCAATATTTCAACACGCTTCTATGTCTGCTGGAGGATCGCAGGACAAAAAATTGCCGGTTTGCACGCACTTTTGCCGCACTGTTTTGTCCTTTGTCAGCTCTACGGGAACCGGGAGAGTTAGAGCCCATGCCGAGAAAGAATAAAAAGTCCGGGCGCAGCCGCCCAGCCTCAGGCCAAGCCTGTGCTGGCCGGACGGGCCGCGAAGAAGTCCCTGAGTGGTCGAGCCCCGGGGAAATGATAACCTACTGGACCGGGAGGCTTAGCGCCGGGTTCGTGCCCGGCCTGGTGCAGGAGTCGCTCGAGACGTGGTCGGAAAAAGATCTGAGCGCCGATGAGAGGCGGAAAGTCGAGGCGCTGGCCAGGCTGACTGCCGACCCGCTGGGCAGGTCCCGCCCTCTTGCAGATGCACCGGGTATACCGGCCTCCGCCCTGGCGGACAGTGCCGGAGACCGGCTTTTTGTCGCCGGTGCTTCCGGCCAGGGCTTGTGTTGCCTCGAGCTGGAGAGCGGCCGTAAAATCTGGCAGCTCGACCCCGGGCAGGTCCGCCGGCCTGCGGGCATGACCCTGGCCGGTGAGCTGCTGGTGGTCTGCGACCGCTGGATGAACAGGGTGCTGGCGGTCTCGGCCGTGGATGGCTCCCTGTGCTGGACCGTGGAAAACGCCGGCGGCGAGCGAGACAAGCTCACCGAGCCGGCGGATGTGGCCCTGGTGCAAAAAACCGACTGCCGCGAGCTCTGGGTGGCCGACCGCTCGAACCACAGGGTCTGCCGCTATACCGCCGAGGGCCGCCACCTCGGAAGTTTCGGCCGCCGCGGCCTGGCCGCAGAGGAGGTTATCTGGCAAAATACCGCAGGGCCGCGGGAGCCTTCCCCGGTTTTCCTGGAGTTCCCCGAGTCGATTGCCTGTGTAAAAGATCTCGACAACCTCGTCAGCGTCTTTGTCTGGGACTCGGGTAACTGCCGGGTACTGTGCTTCACGGTAGCCGGGGAGCTTAAGCGGGTGATCGCTCTCGAGAGCGGGACCCCTGCAGGGCACAGGCAGGCTTTCAGGCTCCGGGTGCTCGAATCCCCGGCCGGCCCGCTGCCCGTGGCCGTGGATGAAGTTGACAATGCTCTGATGATCTGGACCCCTCAGGGAGACCTGGTGCTGCGAACCGTACTGAAGCCTGCCCTCTTCGGTAAAAGCTCGCTGACCGAGACCGCCAGGCTGGTCGCGGATGCGGGCAGGCACGGCTTTACACCTGCCCTGGTTACCAGCAAACCCTCTATCGTTAGTTTGAGGGGGGAGGCTTTCGATTTGCCGGCGCTGCTGCAAGCCAGTGCCGCAGTCCGGCCGGACAAGGCCCGCTGGCTGCTGGCCCTCTGGGAGAGCGGCCGTGGCCCTGAAAACGGGAAAGAAACCTTGGCCCGGCTCTGGTCCGGACCTCTGGCCCGGATGGGAGCGGAAGCTTTCGCCTGCAGCCTGCTGCGGCCGGAGCGGATAGTTGACGGCGGGCTGTCGGGCAACCTGGAGCGGGTCGAGTCGCTGACAGAGAAGTCCGCGCAGTCTGGTTTCGGGCAGGCCGCTTCCGGGCTCTCCCGGGCCGTGGACAGCCGTCTCGAGTCCCTGGCCGCCGACCTCGAAAAGAACCTGATCGGCCTGGCCCGGCCTGAAGCGGAGGACCTCGAGGCCTGGGCCGAGGCCCAGGCCGCCCTGGACCTGGCGCTCTTTAAAAACCGGGGCAACAACCAGCTCGAGGCCCTTCGCCGCGACTCGACCCTGGAGCCGATGCGACAGCTTCCCGACACTACCCGCCGGGCGGCCTGGGCTTACCGCCGCCTCTGCCGCGAGCTGACTCGCCGCGAAAAAGACCCTCTCCTGCTTAGTCAAAGGGCCGCCCGGCTGGCCGGCCGGGCCAGGGAGTTGCTGGGCAGGCGGGCCGGG
>JAFGTO010000480.1 GCA_016934095.1 Candidatus Glassiibacteriota bacterium | reverse complement strand
GAGCTGGCCCTGGACCTGGGAGTGAACCATTTCGATACCGCGGATGTGTATGGCAACGGCCGCTCAGAGCGCCTGCTGGGAAAGGTGCTGGGTCCCAGGCGCCCGGAGGTGGTGCTGGCCACCAAGGTTGGCTGGTTTCCCGGCACGGCCGAACATGCCTACCACCCGCTCAACATCCGCCACCAGGCCGAGCAGAGCCTGGAGAACCTGAAGACCGATTACCTGGACATCTACTACTTCCATCACGGTGATTTCGGCCCGGATGACCGCTACCTGGACAGCGCGGTGGAGGTGATGAGGGAGCTGGTCGAGGAGGGCAAGGTCCGCTTTGTCGGCCAGAGCGCCTATACCCAGGAAGACTTCGAGAGGCTGGTCCCCAGGGTGGACCCGGACGTGCTCCAGGGCAGCGCCCACATGCTCAACCTGAAAATGGTGGGGCCGCAATCGCGGGTGGCCGCGATCATCCTGGAGCGCGACCTGGGGTTCGTGGCTTTCAGCCCCATGGCCCAAGGGCTGCTGCTCGACAAGTACCGGGCCGACAATCCGCCGGTCTTTGCCGAGGGCGACAACCGGCGCCGCAGCATCTGGTTCAAGGCCGACTTCCTGGAGCTGATGGCCCCGAAGCTGGAAGCGCTCAAGGCCCGTTTCGGACCCTCCACTGCCGACCTGGTACGGGCGAGCCTGCAGTACCTGCTGTCCTTCCCGGCGGTAAGCTGCGTGATCCCAGGCTTCCGCAGCCGCGAGCAGGTGAGGATGAACCTGGGGGCCGCGGGCAGGAAAATGAGCGGGGAGGATTCCCGCTGGATCTACGAGCTGTTCAAGGACCTGGCAAAAGTCGAGTGAGATGGCAAGAGCAAGACAGGGGGAGCAGATGAGCGAGAGGGGAGCAGTTACGCCCCCGGGCTTTGATGGGCGGCCCGGAGTCAGCGGGCCGCCCGGCGCCGGGGATGAGCAGCGGGAGTTCCTGGACGACCTCATCGCCAGCTCGGGGATAATCAACCGCCTGATCATGCGGTTCTACCGCAGTATCGACATCAGGGGGCTGGAGCGCTGGTACGCCCACATCCAGCGGCTCAACCACCGGAGGCTCTGGAGGAAGAGGCTGAACCTGCTCTCCTACTGGCCGCTGCGCGTGCTCGAGCGGGTCTCGGCGGTTTATATCGGGGGCTCGCTCACCGCATCCGAGCAGTACACTTTCGGCCGGATCTGCAAGATACGCGACTACGAGCTCAGCCGCTACAACGCTGTCTTTTTCGGCAGCCTGGCCGGCGTTACTTATTTCTGTTCGGGCAGGTTCACCTCCTGGCTGGGCAGTTTCGGCACCGTTTTCGACATGCCGCTCGACCTCACCACCCTGTTCCTTTACGGCATCGGCGCGGCCAGCGTTGTGGTGGATCTTTTCCGCGCCGTGGACAGCTTTATCCGCAGGAGGGCTCACATGCCCCTGGGGTTTTTCCCTCTGGCGATCAACTCGACCACCTTCCTCAAGAGGCTACTCGAGCGCAGTCGCTCCGCGGGCCGGTCTTCCATGTAACAGCCGCGCCGCCGGGCTGGCGTACGCAAAAAGGGGCAGCCCCCAAGAGCTTGGGGGCTGCCCCTTTTCACACGATAGAGAAAAATTTCCCTGCCCGCGCCTGTCAGCAGCGGCGGCGCTTGTCTACCCCTGCAGCAGGCAGCCTGCCAACTGGCTGATAAACTGCGCGTAGAAACAGCCCACTTCCACCTCGTTACCACCCTCGGCACGGGCGGTGAGCCTCTGCTTGCCCCAGTCCACCCAACCGCCCACCCAGTGGGGGGCCAAATCCGTGGTCAGGGCGGCGGTCCTGCCCTCGCCGTGCCGCCCGAAAACCAGCAGCGGGAACTCCTCCCTGGCAAAGGAGACCTTTTCCCCGGTGATCTCCAGCAGGCGCAGGGCCAGCACGTACTCGGCCCCCTCGCGGACAGCGACCTTGTTGAAGCCGCAGACCACCGGGGGCTTGTCCCAGGGCAGACCGGCCAGGCAGGGGTGCTCGCGCCTGAGAACGGGCACTGCCCCCTGGCAATAGTTCATCCGGTCATCCGAGTGCATGCATTCCACCGGCAGGATGTCTGCCACCGGGTCGCGGTGGTACTCGCCCTTGAGTCCGTGGAAAGACTCCCAGCCGCCGATCATCAGGAAGCCCGCGCCCTCGCTGACCCGCTGGGCCAGGGCCTGCTGGTTGGGGTAGGTCAGGTTGGAGGCCGGGTAATCGCTGATGATGAACAGGCCGGTCGAGTCATCCCCGGGGTCGATCTGCGTGGCCTGGCTGCTGGGGCGGTGCTCGAAACTAAAACCCGCGTGGGTGAGCATGGCTCCCAAGTAGGCGGCTGCCCCCTGGAGGCTGTCATCGCCCATGTAGAGGATTTTTTTGGCGGAAGGCATTGGTCTGCTCCGTGGTTGCGGTTCGGTGGTTCGGGCCGGAAAACCTGTGCGGCCCCCTGGTGCGCGATAGCCGGGTGGTAATATGCGACAGCCTGCCCGGAAAGGCAAGGGCGGGGGGTCAGAGCCTCTTTTTCAGCCGGGGCCTGACCTTTTCCACGTAGATCCCCCGGGCCAGCAGCAGGCAGAGCGCCAGGCCGCAGACGTTTTCCACGGCCCCGGGTAACAGCTCCCCAGCCGCGCCGATAGTGGCTGCGGGGTCCAGGCCCAGCAGCGGGTACAGGCGGTCGAGGGCGAAAGACAGGGCCAGGCCGCAGGCCGTGATCCCGGCCAGGTAGACCGCCAGGGAGCGCGGCCCCAGGATACGCCAGATCACGCTCAGCGAGGAGAGGTTGGTGGCCGGGCCCACCAGGAGCAGCAGCAGCGCCGCCCCGGGGCTTAAGCCCTTGGCGATCAGGGCCGCGGCCAGCGGGGTGCTCGAGGTGGCGCAGATATAGAGCGGGATGCCGATACCTATGATCAGGGCGGTCGCGGTCCACTGCCCGCCGGGGAGCTCGGCCAGGGAGCCGGCCGGCAGGGCGTACGAGACTGCCCCAGCCAGGACCAGGCCAGCGGCCAGGTAGACCGCCAGGTCGGCCAGCAGCACGAAAAAGCTGTAGTGCAGACCCTCGGCCAAGCGGCTTGCCAGCGGGGCCCGGCCTGCGGCCGGGTCAGGAGAGGCCTGGGTTTCCGCGGCGGGAGGTACTTTACGCTCGGGGTTGAACAGCAGCTCGGCAGCGCCCGTGGCCAGGGCGGTTAAGAGGGCGGCCACGGGCCGGGCCACTGTCATCACCAGGTCGAGCATGGCGTAGGAGACAGCGATGGAGTCCACCCCGGTCTCGGGCGTGGAGATGAGGAAAGAGGAGGTGGCGGCGCGCGAGGCGCCCTGCCTGCGCAGGGCGGCCGCCGTGGGCAGCACGCTGCACGAGCAGAGCGGCAGCGGCACGCCGATCAGGGCCGCGTAGAGCACCCCCTTGAACCCTCCGCCCAGGTGGGCGCTGACAGTCTTCTCGGTGACGAAGGCCCTTATCAGGCCGGCCAGGAAAAAGCCCGCCAGCAGGTAGAAAGACACCTCGCGGGTGAAGCGCCAGATTTCGGACACCAGCTCCATGACGTGGACCCTGATCGGTTAAGCTTGACTGCTGCGATGCCGGAAACGGTTACAGAAATATCCGGGTTATATCAGGTAACGGGAAAACAAGGGGATATGTTATAGTAGCCGTCGAATTAATTTTACGATTGCGGCATGGCCACTGTTTTAGCCTGGATTATTCATAAAAAATAATCCGATAATATTAAACGACATAGCATTTTTTAGACACACCCCTGTTTTCCCTCTTATACCATATTCATATTGACAATTAACATATATGGCCCTATACTTCTTTTGAGAACGCCCTCAAAAGGAGACGCTATGATAAAAGAAG
>JAFGTO010000479.1 GCA_016934095.1 Candidatus Glassiibacteriota bacterium | reverse complement strand
CACGGGCAGGGGCGAGTACGCGGTGTCCCTTACCAAGGCCGTGCTCGCCGACACCGCAGCAGGGCGCTATTTCCCGCTGGTCACCGCCGGGGCAGTGATCAACCCTTTTTCCGGCGTGGCCGACAGGTCCTACGGCTGCTACGGCTCAGATTACGCTTTCTGGGTCAACGGCCGCAACGACAGCCCGATAAGCTTCTACCTGAACAACCGCCGGCCGGTGAGCGCCCTGGAGCTGCGCGTGGCGTACAACCCTGAGGTCAGTGAGTACCTGGGCTTCTACGATGAGCCCCGCATGCAGCAGATGGAAACCAGGGAGGTCGCCCAGGGCGAGGGTTATCTCTCGCTGGTGATAGCTGATTT
This sequence comes from Candidatus Glassiibacteriota bacterium, assembly GCA_016934095.1. Classification (GTDB taxonomy): domain Bacteria; phylum Gemmatimonadota; class Glassbacteria; order GWA2-58-10; family GWA2-58-10; genus JAFGTO01. Next base: position 3,930 of record JAFGTO010000479.1, on the reverse strand, counting down.
CTCCGGGAACTCTATCGCCCCGGGCTCGCAAAAGCTCTTTACCGTCTCTTTCACCAGCACCAACGACCCCTCGGCCTATTTCTATATCGAGAATTTTATCATTGCGGACACCGCGGCGAACAGGATCACTCCGAAAGTGTTCTACCAGGACAGCTACTCCCCGTTCGAAACCGTAACCGCCGACACCACGGCTGCCCGGCCGCGGATGGTCCTGTCCGCCACGGAGGTATCGTTCGGGCAAGTACCGGTGGGCCAGGCCACGAGTAAAAAGATAATCATCCTGAACCTCGGCGAAGCGGACCTGGTGGTGAGCCGGATCAGCAGCAGCAGCCCGGTCTTTACGGCCGGCACGGTGTCGGCCACCATCCCGCCCAGGACCAGCCTGGACATCGCTGTCTCCTGCCGGCCGGCTGCCGAGCAGGACTACACCGGCACCCTGACTATCACCACAGGGGACGGCACCGCGGAAGTGGCGCTGACCGGCACCGGCTCCGCAGGGCCGGCGGCACCTGGCTGCGATTTCAACGGGGACGGCAGGATTACTGTCTCGGACGTGATCGCACTGCTGCTTTTCCAGCGGGCCAACCCCGGAGACCTGCGGGGCGATTTCAACCGCGACGGCAATATCAACGTTGTCGATGCCGTGGCCATGCTGCTGGCCATGCGGGATGGGACCTGCCCGGATGCAGGCACCCTGCAGGAATGAGAGACGGGGAGAATGCAGGTGGAAGTCCCTCTATCGCGGGTGGGGCTGCGAGGCTCAGGCGCGGCCACGGCACGCCGTGGCCCTACAGGTGAGGTGGCGGGGCTTTTGTGCCTCTGGACCTTTGTGCCTGTTATCGGTAGTCCGCGCCCGGGGCTGCGAGGCCGCAGGGTTACACACCCCGCCTGCCTGCGGCAGGCACCCCTCTTGCCAGAGGGGATTTTTTGTCCATGCCCGGACAGTGAGGTATCCCAACCACGGGCACGGCGAACCTGACGTTCGACGCACAGCGCGAGCCTGGTTGAGAGGGTATCCCTGTGTTTTTTTCCGCGGGCGTGGCCGCGAGGCAACCCAGCCACGGGCACAGCACGCTGTGCCCCTACATGTAAGGTAGCGGGGTCTCTATGCCATTATTCCTTTGGCCCTGCTATGTGCGCGGCCAAAGGTGAAAGATCCTATGTCTGATGTAGGGGCACGGCGTGCCGTGCCCGTTTTGGAGTGGTGGGGCCTTCGTGCCTTTGCCCCTCTGTGCCTGGCCTTCTCACCCGTGAGCTCACTCCCCCCGGCTCATTCTCTGTCCATACGCTTCAGCTTCCTCCAGAGGGTGGCCGGGCTGATCCCCAGGATGCGGGCCGTCCGGCTGCGGTTCCCCCCCATGCCTTCCAGCACGGCCAGGATCTGCCGTTTCTCCACCTGGGCCAGGGTGCTGTTGAGCGGGTCCCCGGCACCCCTCAGGTCCAGGTGCGCGTGGATGATGTTCTGGGGGAGGTATTCCGGCAGGATCAGGCCGTCCCTGCTGAGCACCGCCGCCCGCTCGACAGCGTTCTCGAGCTCTCTGACGTTGCCGGGCCAGTGGTAGGCCTGAAGGTGCTCGATGCAGCTTGCATCCAGGCGCAGGTTCCTGATCCTGAGTTTCTGGGACATCTGCTTGACAAAGTAGCGGGTGAGCGGCAGGATGTCCTCTCTGCGCTCCCGCAGGGGCGGTACCCTGACCTCGATCACCCGCAGCCGGTAAAACAGGTCCTCCCTGAAAGCTCCCCGGCCCACCTCGCTCTCGAGGTCGCGGTTGGTGGCCGCGAGCACCCGGACATCCACCTTGCGCTGAGCGTTCTCCCCCACCCTCTTGATCTCTTTTTCCTGGAGCACGCGCAGGATCTTGAGCTGCATGGCCGGCGAGATGTCGCCGATCTCATCCAGCAGGACGGTCCCTTTCGAGGCCTCCTCGAACAGCCCCTGGTGGTCGGCTATCGCACCGGTGAACGAGCCGGCCTTGTGGCCGAAAAGCTCGCTTTCCAGCAGGTTTTCTGGGAGCGCCCCGCAGTTTATGGCCAGGAACCTGCCGGATGAGCGCGACGACCTGCGGTGCAGGTAGCGGGCCAGCACCTCCTTGCCGGTCCCGGTCTCCCCGGTGATCAGCACCGAGGTATCATAGGGGGCGATGCGGTTGGCCAGCTCCAGCACCCGCCGGAAAGACTCGCTGTGCACCTCGACCAGGAAAGGCTGGCGCGCGTTGCGCAAGGTATTTAGTTTCCTGCGCTCGCGGGCCAGCTCGCGGCTTTTTTGCTTCAGCTCACGGGTCAGCCTCTCCACTTTGCCCTTGACATCCTGAGCCTGGTAAAAGGTCAGGAAAGGCTCGATCTCGCCGCCCCAGGATGGCAGGTCCCTCCCCTCGGCAAGGCACACCCGCTGCCCTTCCGCCAGGCACTTGCGCTCGATGAAATAGACATCTGTGCCCGTACAGAAAGAGCAGTAGCCGCTCCAGTACCCGGCCAGCATCCAGCAGACCGGGTATTCCGTGCGGCCGAACTCGATCAGGTGCTCCTCGGCCTCCCCGGAGTCGTGCCAGAGCACCTCCATCCTCAGTTTTCCCGCACTCTCGTCCAGGTCCAGCTCTTCGATCATGCTCAGGGCCACCCCCTGCACGCTGTGCAGCCTGGCGCCCGCCTTGATCCACTCGACAGTGTTGTCCCAGCGGAAAAGGCGCTTCATCGCCGCGGCGTCCTCCTGGCCCCAGTAGTAGCCGAACCGGGTCAGGATGCGGCGGGCATTGTCCAGTCCGAGCATCTCGACCAGGTCTTTCCGCAACTGGGCCATGGCGTGGATATCGTGCAGCACCAGCCTGCGGCCGTGAAGGCTCAGCCGGCCCTCGGTGAACTCCACCAGTTCATCCAGCCGGAGATCTTCCGCTTTCATCGCCTCTCCTTTCAAAATGAAATAGCAATCATTTAATTATGAAATACTTTTTCAAAATTGTCAAGACAATTATATGATCTTAACCACCGTCATTATAAGAACTTAAGCATAGGTCAGAAATATGGCACGGCGGTTGCCTTTAAATCAGTCGTTCACTAACCAACCCTGCACCACCCATCTGACAGGAGTGATAAAATGTATACGATTCTGCAAGAGAACAACAAGGTTCTCGCTGAAGAGCTGGTCTCGTTCGCCGCGGAGCTGGTCCGCGCTCCCAGCGTGAGCTACGAGGAATCCGAGATCGCCGGGATAGTCGAAAAGGAAATGCGCCGGCTCGGCTACGACAAGGTGTTCTGCGATGACTTCGGCAACGTGGTCGGGGTGATTTTCGGCCTGGAGCGCGAGCCCACCCTGCTGCTCAACTGCCACATGGACACCGTGCCCCTGGGCAGCGAGACCTGGGAACACGCCCCGTTCAAGGGCACTATCGACAACCGGAGGATGTACGGCCTCGGTGCGGCGGACTGCAAAGGAGGGCTCGCCGCCCAGGTAATCGCCGGAGGTGTGCTGAAAAGGAGCCTGCTGCCCCTGAAAGGCAACCTGGTGGTGGCAGCCACGGTGGCCGAGCAGAACGGGATCAGCCTCGGGGTGCGCGGGCTGATCGAGCATACCCTGCCGGAACTGGGCTTGAGCCCGAGCTATGCTGTCCTCGGCGAGCCCACCGGGCTGGGCCTGTACTACGGGCACGACGGCTGGCTGGAAGCCGAGATCGATGTCCAGGGCAGCAACCCCTTCCACGTCAACGATGTGACCCGCTCGATCTTCGAGTTTATCGGCGGCAGCAGCACCGCTTCCCGGCCCCTAGCCGAGTCCCAGGTGCTGGGCGCCCCCCGGTTCGAGGACCGCAGTGGCTGCATGCGCTCGAACTTCCACCTGGCCCGGCGGCTTCGCCAGACCGAGAGCGCCGAGGAGATCCTGGGCCGGCTTAACCGCGAGGTCGGGCTGGTCGCCGGCGAGGGCGGCGGCGTGGCGGT
>JAFGTO010000478.1 GCA_016934095.1 Candidatus Glassiibacteriota bacterium | reverse complement strand
GGCGCCGGCATCGTGCCGACAGGCACGCTCCAGCTCGAGGGCGGCTACAGGTACAGCCGGGTCGGCCCGGACAAGATGCACACCCTCGGCGAGGCGCTGCTGCGGGTGGCTCCGGCGGAAAAGCTGGAGCTGCGGATCGGGGTCAACTCATACCTGGTATCCCGCAGCCCGGGCGGGGATGACTCCGGGTTCGGGGATGGGTCCCTCGCGCTGAAATACAAGCTGCTCCAGAGGGGCGAGGGTATGGGAGCTGTCGACCTCTCCACCATCCTGGGCACAACCCTGCCGACCGGCAGCGAGATCTACCGCGAGAACAAGCTCCAGCCTTGGACGCAGCTCATCCTGGAATGGAATATCAACGGCGATGTCGTGCTCTCTTACAATTTCTATTATGGCCTGGCCAGCAGCAGCGGCGACCAGTACAACACCTTCGGCAGCGGGATCGCTTTCAGCTTTCCCCTGGCGGACCGCCTGGGCTGCTTCCTGGAATACTATGGTATAGCCGTGGAAAAAGGCTACGGCGAGAACACCAGCTACCTGGACGGGGGTATCACCTGGCTGCTCAGCAACAATCTCCAGGTGGACATCCATTCGGGCGCCGGCCTGGGTGAGACAGACCCGAACTACTTCGTGGGAGTGGGGCTTTCTTTTAACTGGGGGCTGTAGCTGCCCGTATGCAGGGGAAACCCTTAATGCGGCCCGGTCGGCTTCCCTCGGTCCAATAGACAAATCATCGGTGAACGGCATGGATGAGCTTGCAAGCGAAAAGGCTCCCTCCCGGCCGGGGCGCAGGGAGTTTCTCAAGGCCCTGCAGGCAGCGGCTCTCGGAGGCGCCGCCGTGGCCTCCCTGGAGCGGCCGTCCGCACGGGCCCTTCATGCGTATCCGGCCAATAATACCGCGTTACTGGAGGAGGATAAGATGAATGAAAAGCTGGCGGTCCTCTGGTCCAGCGGCGACAGGGATGTCGCCCTGAAAATGGTTTTCATGTATACCTTCAATGCCAAAAAGAACGGCTGGTGGAAAGAGGTTACCCTCATAGTCTGGGGCCCTTCTTCCAAGCTGCTCTCCCACGACACAGAGCTGCAGGACTATATCGCCAGGATGAAAGAAGCCGGAGTGGTGCTGCGGGCCTGCAAGGCCTGTTCGGACAGTTACGGGGTTTCCGAGCACCTGGCCGGGCTCGGCATCTCGGTGGAATACATGGGCATGCCGCTGACCGAGATGCTGAAAGAAGGCTGCCGGGTGATAACCTGCTAGCCTGCTGCCGCGCCCCTTCTTCGGATAAAATTTGGAGTTTTCTCAAAACCGTATTATATTCGTACTGTTTAGTCGGTTTTATTGCCCGCAGACCTCTGCCTGTCCCGGCTTGTCCTTCCTGCGACCTCTCCAGGCCCCGCGCATGGTGAAAAGAAGGTTCCGGGTCGACGTACCAGCTTGACAGAACTGTTGTGCGTTATAACAGGAGCAGGCTTGACAAGGCTGCCTGAAATTATTATATTAGTATTGATTACTAATAGCATTTAGCTTTTTAGACTTTACACCTAGAATCAGAGGAGATGTTGATGATGAGCAAGCACAGGCGAGCCGCCAGTCTGGCGGCCGCATTATCCGTCTTTATGCTGCTGAGTGCAGGAATCGCGCAGGCGGAAAAAACCCCTTTCGAGAAAAAGGGGACTTTCGGTTTTGACTACCACGGGAGCTTCGTTACCCTGAGCTATACGATCACCTACCTCGGGGAGTCTGCCAGGCCCGGCAGCCTGACCTTCCAGATCGACCTGGAGGACAGCAAGGGTTTCAGCCTGAGCCAGGAAGTCAAGGAGTCCGAGTGTGTGCTGAAAGATGCCAGGAACGACAAGGTCGCCGGCACGGTGGAGATGGTATCGGACAGCCGGATCAGGATACACTTCCCGTACGATGAGGAGTTCAAGGCGGATGGCAGGGTCAAGCTCTATACGGTTATCCGCGACTACAAGCTGATGAAGACTTTCCGCGAGGCGCCTTCATCGGTGGCTATCAAGTAAAGCCGATCCCTTATTTCTCCGGTACGGCCACGTACATCTGGTAGTTGCTGCGGCTGTGCAGCGGCATCTTGTACATGGGCACGGTCTTTTCGGGCGGGGGCACGCTGTTGTCCTGGGTGTAGATCCAGAGCTGGTTGCGGTCCCAGAGCAGCACCTCGTCCCGGGAGTCGCCGGTGAGGTCGATCACATCGCAGCAGAGCACCGGGTGGCCCGGGTCGGTAAACTTTACCACCCGCCTGCCCCAGCCATCTATCATCCCGCCCAGTTTCTCCTCTCCCGAGAGCAGCAGCAGCGCGGTGCCATCCCCCACCCAGTCCGTGGCAGCCAGGGTCGAGCCGATATAGTGCGGCTGGTACTCGCCCAGCTTGCGCCCGTCCGAGGCATGCACCGTGATCAGGTTGTGCTCGCCCCAGTAGGTAACCTGGGCGAACTCCAGGCCCGGCACATCGGTGCAGAAATCCCCGACCGCGGCGCGTTGGGCATGGCCCAGGATCGCCTTGTAGCGCACCTTGCCCTGCAGGTCGGCCACGATCACCCCTTCTTCGCCAGCGCAGAAATAGGCATGCATCCCCGGGAAGCAGTCCCCCCCAAGCTCGCTGATAAACCCTGCATCGGAGTGGTCCTGCATCCCTAGGTCGAAAATGATCTTACCGTCGTGGTCGAACAGCGTGTAGCCCTGGAGCACCTCGTCCCGGCCGTCCCCATCCAGGTCCCTGACATACGGGTAGTGCCCGGCGTTGAGGCAGGCTGTCCAGAGCTGGGTAAAATCGCGCGAATAGGCCCAGATGTTGTTGTAGTCGTCCTTGATCAGGAAGTCCCCCACCGAGCCGGCGCCGGTGAGGTCGCAGAAATGAAGGGCCCCTGCCGGTATTCGCTCCCACTTGTCCTCGGGGTAGAAGCTGTCCGGGTGCTTGGGGCCGTGTCTCGGGGTGGGTACGCTGCTTAGCGTCCTGCCGCTGGTGCCGTCCAGGACCTCTATCTTGAAATCGTAGCTGAGGACCACCTCCGCGCGCCCGTCATGGTCCAGGTCGCAGACCTGGTACGGCAGGTCGGTGGCGAAGAGCTCGGGCACGGTGTCGTTCTCGCCCCACTGCCAGAGGATGTCTCCGTCCAGGTTGAAAGCTGTCAGACCTTGGATGTAGCGCCTGAGCAGGCCCGAGGATCCCCGGTGGCGCTGGGCGATCACGAAGTCCAGGCGGCTGTCGTTATCCAGGTCGCCCCAGCGCATCTGACGGCCGTTGACCGCCAGTTTCCTCAGGTCAATTTTCTTCCAGAGCCTTGGCTGCGGGTAATTCTGCGCCAGCTCCCGCTCCAGTGCCTGGCGCCCGGCCTTGCGCTGCAGGTAGGCCCGGTGGGCCTCTTCGCTCATGATCACCCGCACCCGGCGGAAGTCGCAGGGGCTGTTGCAGATCAGCCCCACCTTGCCGTTGGGATGGTAGTGGTCGCGGCGGGTGATGTCGATCTGCCTGCCGTCCACGTAAAAAGTATGGTTGCGGTCGTTGACCTCCACCCTCAGGGTATGCGGCTCGCCGGTCTCGTAGGGCACGGTGCGGATTTTCAGCTTCTCCCAGGTCTGGTGCCTCCGCCGGGTCCAGACCCACTTGTGGTCCTCCTCAAGGGAGATCATGAAATAGTTGCGCGAGTTGACCACCCGGTAGAGGATGCCCACCGGGTTCTCGTGGGACAGGGGCGCCAGCTCCACCTCGAAAGCGTAATCGGTCCAGAGCTCGTCCCCGGTAACTATCACCGCGTTCTTGTCCTCGGCCAGGATCTCGTGTTTCTGGTGCAGCACCTTGCGGCCGTTGTCCTCGCGGATATGCCAGGCCAGGCCGCCGCCCTCCGGCCCGAAAAAGCCCCAGTAGACCGCCTCGATCCAGGGGCCCCAGTCAGGGTTCTTGGTAACCCAGTGGTATTCCTGCACTGCGCTGTAAGGGTCGGACAGGGGCCCCACCGGGTAGCCGGAGAAATCGTCCTCGAAAACCACCAGCGAGTCCGGGCCGACCGGGTCCCAGGCCCCGGCCCCGGCAGGGGCGGGGAATGACAGTACCAGCATGGAAAAGCAGAAGCTAATTACCGCGGGCAGGGAGCGCATCTCGAGCCTCCTTTGATGAGCGTTTATCGTCCCTTTCGGGGAATGGGAGAAAAATCCTCGCCTTCAGGCGAAGACTTGAAGTCAGTCCCGAAGAGGCCTGTCAGATCCGCCGACTTAAGTCAGCGGTATTAGATGCGGTAATCGTAAAGTACCGCCGCTTGAAAGCGGCGGCCTTTTACAGCCGCCCGGGATTGGTTCATCCGGTCGAGCGTAAGGCTGACCAACCTACCGGCTTCAGCCGATAGTAGTTTATTTTACCTTGATCAGCAGCTTGACAGTTTTCGGCGGCTCGCTGTCCAGCAGGGCGAATGCCTCCCCGGTGCGCTCGAGTGGGTATTCGCCGGAGATCAGCAGGTCAGGGTGGTACTTCCCGGCGGCCATGGCCGCCACCACCCTGGGGAACTCGCCGCGGCTGACCCGGCTGGCGCGCACCACAGCCTCTTTCCAGACCAGGGTCTTCCAGTGCACGCCGTAGCTGTGCGGCCCCTGGCCGAGGATAGTGATCCGCCCGGCGCTCCTGACTATCTGGGCTGCCTGGGCCACAGGTGCCAGGCCCCCGGCCACCTCCAGGTCCGCCTCGCCGATGCACTCGACCACGCAGTCCGCCCCCAGGCCGCCGGTCCAGTCGTTAACCGCCTCGACCAGGTCCACCTCCCTGCAGTTGAACGTGGCGGCGGCCCCGAGCTTCCCGGCGATCCGCAGCTTGTCCGGGTCGATGTCCGTGGAGGCCACCCGGCCGGCCGCGGTGAGCAGCAGGTTCTCCAGCACCGCCAGCCCCACCCTCCCCGCACCCAGCACTACCACCGTGTCTCCCGGGTCGATCCGGCTGACCGTGGTGGCGTGCATGCCGATCGAATAGAGCTCGACCATGGCTGCGTGGCTGTCCGACACCTGGTCGGGCACCCTGAAACACTGGTCCTGGCCGGCGACCACGTACCTGGCAAAGGCGCCGTTAAGGTCTATCCCGATAAGCTTCAGGCTGCGGCAGGCATTGTAAAAGCCGGCCAGGCAGGCCGGGCACCTGCCGCAGTGGATGATCGGGTCCACGCAGACCCTGTCGCCCTTTTTCAGCTCGCTCACCCCGGGGCCGGTTTCCACCACTGTCCCGGCGAACTCATGACCCTGGATGGTCGGGAAACTCACCCTGCCGGCGAACTCGCCCCGGTAGACGTGGAGGTCGCTGCCGCAGATACCGGCATAGTCCACCTCCAGCAGGATGTCTCCCGGCCGGGACGGCACCGGATTCGGGGTGTCTCCGTATTCTATGGTCCTCTCTCCGACTGTCAGCGCTGCTTTCATTTTCCGGGCTCCCGCTCTGCGGCCGAGCCTGAGGGACTCCGTGCCGAAAAGCTGAAAAAATAGTGGCCAGATAATTCGAATTAAATAATACCGAGGCCCGGCAGGAGGCGCAAGTAGATTGGTCGGTGCCCGTCTAAGACCTTTATAATTATGAACTAGAAGCAACATTAAAATCGGCCAAAAGTACAATTTTCTTGCAAAACAACGGTTTTTGGTATAAAATCATTAATTGCAGATTCGGGTGCCGGCCGCTGATGAGATAAGACAGGTAATGAGCGGCGGGGAAATCATTTTTCCGGAGTCTCCATGGACGCAGCCAGGGCCGAGCAGGTAATACAGTCCTTCCAGCAGATCACGCGGATTATCCATACCGGTGAAGTCGGCGAGCTCAAACCCTCGGCCACTCTGCTGGAGAAGAACATCAAGCCTTCCGAGATGCCCTTTATCAGGAAAGATGCCTCGGGCAGGGCCCTGTTCTACATTGTCGAGGGAAAAGCCGGGGTGGATATCGGCCAGCCCGAGCGGGTGGTTGTTTCCAGGAAAAGCACGGTGGGCGAGATGAGCCTGGTCTCCACCATGCTGAACACTTTCGACAACCTGGGGGCTATTGACAGCCGCAACGCCGATGTCTACTGCGAGGAGCCGCTGAGAGTGATAGTATTCAACTACTCCCCGGTGGTCGAGATCCTGCAGGACCCGAACCCCGAGTTCCGCAGATACCGTCAGCAGATCCTGGTCTGCCTCAACCGGATCATCTTCAAGAAACTGATCACGGTCGATAAGAACTATATCGATGTCCTGACCTCGATGGACCTGGAGAACGAGGTGGAGCAGCTCGAGTACCCCTCGCGATTCGTGGAGAACCTCAATGTCTTCCTGAAAAAAATGAGAAACATCCCCAACATGCGGATCTCTCCCCACGATATCCGCGGTGTCCTGATCCGTGAGAACCAGGCCAACGACTCGCTGATCTTCCTGGAAAAGGGCATGGTGAAAATATCCAAGACAGTGGTGGTGGGGGATGAAGAGGAGAGTGAGGAAAGAGAGCGCGTAGACCTGAGCATTATGGCCGCCCCGGTAGTAGTCGGCGACTGCTCGATCCTGAATGTCGGTGCTATCAGCTCCAACCAGATCGAGGTCATCGAGAATGGGACCGGGTACAGGATTGCCGTGCAGAACCTGCTCCGCCACTTCCAGCGCTACCCGGAAATGCTCGAGAACCTGTTCAAGATCATACTCGAACTCAATTATTTCCGCACCAGCGACATGATGGCCAGGACAGTCAACCTCTGACCATGCTTGCCCCGCCGCCGGTCTCCCGGCCTGCCGGAGGTCAGTTTCCGGTGGCCTGCCTGTAAACCTCCCCGGAATTTTCCCGCCGACCCTACATCCGTCTTTCGGCTTCGTCCCCATAGCTGCAGCTCGAGCCGGGCCTGGAATAATTTGCGGATTGGGCGTAACTTGCCTGAGGCCCCGGAGTATATTATATAGCAGCAGAGCGGACAACTGTATAACGGGAGCTCAACCCCGCGAGTTAAGAAAAAGGGAACCCTTTGAAAAAGTCCGACCCTGAAAAAAGTCCTGCAAGCGGCCACGGGCCGCACCCGGGCGCTCATGCCCAAAACGATGCCCTGCGGCTGTTGTTCTGGGAGACCACGGCCGGCTGCAACCTGAGCTGCCGCCACTGCCGGAGACTGGATACCGGGAGCAGCGGCCTGGCCCCCGGCGATATGGATACCGCCTCTTGCCTGGCCCTGGTGGACTCGGTCGCCGCTTTCGCCCGGCCGATCCTGGTGCTGAGCGGCGGGGAGCCGCTGATCCGCCCGGACATCTACGAGATCGCCGCCCATGCCGCGGGCCGGGGACTGCCGGTGGCCCTGGCCACCAATGGCACCCTGGTGGATGAGGCTGCGGCCGGGAAGATCGTGGCCGCGGGCGTGCGGCGGGTCTCGATCAGCTTCGATGGGGCCACCCCGGAAGTCCACGATGCTTTCCGCATGCTGCCGGGCTCTTTCGGCAAGGCCGCGTCCGGTTTCCGCGCCCTCAAGGCCCGCGGCATGAGCATGCAGGTCAACTGCACGGTAGCCCGCCACAACGAGCACCAGCTAGACCAGGTGGTCGAGCTGGCCAGGGACCTGGGCGCCGATGCCCTGCATTTTTTCATGCTGGTGCCGGTGGGTTGCGGGGTCGAGATCAACGAGGACCAGCAGCTCAGCCCGGAGCGCTACGAGGAGGTGCTGAACTGGATCTACGACCGGAGCCTGGCCCACCCGGAGTTGCAGCTCAAGGCGACCTGCGCCCCGCATTATTTCCGGGTGGTCTACCAGCGGGGCGGCGGCAAGCAGCTCAGGCAGCGGGCCAGGGACCGCGGAGAGCACGGCATGCAGGCCATGACCCGGGGCTGCCTGGCGGGCAGTGCGGTCTGTTTTGTCAGCCACACCGGCGAGGTCTTCCCCTGCGGCTACCTGCCCGTG
>JAFGTO010000477.1 GCA_016934095.1 Candidatus Glassiibacteriota bacterium | reverse complement strand
CAGGCGCAGGGGAGGCGGGAGTCTTTTCCGGCCGGTTGAGCTCGAGGTAAATCGCTTTTGGGTCCGAAGCCGGCCGGTCGAGGATCTCCGGAGTGTCTGCGGCGGCGGTCTCTTCGGGTGCAGCCCTGGCGGCCGGCGGCGGGAGCCCGCTTTCAGGAGCCGCGGTAGGTTCGCTTTGCACGGCAGGCACCGGTGCCGGTGCCGCCGGCCCCCGGTGGAAACACCCGGACCGTCCGAATACGACCAGGCCGGAAATGCCCAGGCCGGCGGCTACCACGAAACCGGCGAAGATCTTGAGCATCATTCTGAGCCGTCCGCCGGGGCTCGCCTGAGGTTGCTTTTCCCCGGGAGGTCCCCAGGAGAATGTCTTTCCGGCGACTTGGCTGAGGAAGACCAGGTAATTGTCCCGGCTCGGATCTCCATAGACCGTGGCAGTCAGGATACTCTGGATTTTCAGAAAGCCGCTCAGCTTGGCCGAGCAGGTCCGGCAGCTTTCCAGGTGGGATTCGACCTGGGTCTTCAGCTCCCAGGGGATCACTCCATCTTCCGCCTGGTCCAGCAGGGCTTTAAGCTCGGAGCATTCGTATTCCATGCGTTTGCGCCTGAAAGGGAGTTGCCGGCCGGTCCGGCCGGGGAAAATCTGGCCTGCCGTTAATATTTGATGAAAGACCCTGCAATGTCAAGCAACAGGTGCATTAAGCCAAGGTCCCGGAACCATACTATGCTCAGGTATACTTTGCCCGTCCGGATTGGGTCTTGTCTGGCCCGGCGGCCGGGTTCCCGGGCGGCGGTATCCGGCCCCCTGCCAGGCGGATACCGTAAGTTAAAAGTTGACACTTTAATTCGTTGGAATTAGCTTTCTAGAGGGCCGTTGAAAAAAGACCTCAACGATCCGGAGAGAAATATACTAATCGTCTTCTCAAGGGCAAGAAAAGCAGGTCAGTGCGTATTCTGTAGTTAATTCTGTTATGTCAGACAGTTAGATTAGAGAAATAATTATGCCTGAAGCCCCCCGGAGCTGCCCTTGGCAGCCGTCTTTCTTGGAATTGCCTTTTTCGACACGTTGCCGGCAGGTCTGTCCTTTCATGCCGGCAAAGGTTGATTCGATCAGGCCGCGGCTTATCAGGCTGCGGCGGGATGGACTTATGCTTCCGGAACGGGTGATGAAACGCTTTTTTTTCATTTTGCTTTGGGCCCTGCCATTGTGCCCGGCGCTTTTTCTTCCCGGTTGCAACTCTTTTTCCCAGAGCTACGAGGAGCGGGGAGACCGCTATTTCCGCGACGGCCATTACGACGATTCCCTGGCCGAGTACCTGATGGCCCGGAAGACCCAGGGCATGACCACCCGCCTGCTGCGAAAGATCGGCAAGGTCTACGTCATGAAAGAGGATTTCCTCCAGGCCAAGAGCTACTACGACCGGTATTTCGGAGCCACCGACGCCGAGCCGGACCCGGGCGTGCTGCTGGACTATTTCCAGATCGCGGTCAAGCGGGGCGAGGCCGGGGATGTCGGCACCATGGTGCAGGCCCTCGAGGAGATCCTGCAGATCGATCCCTCCTACAGCCTGGGCCGTTACTTCTTCGACCTGGGTGAATTTTATTTCCAGCAATCCAATTTCAGCAAGGCGATCTTCTATTTCCTGCGCGGCCTGCCTCTGGAAGTCGAGGTGGAGAACAAGGACCTCTACCTGTTTCACCTGGCCCAGAGTTATGAGAAGATCGAGGACTATTTTAACGCTTATCTATACTTTGACCAGCTTCTCGTCCTTTACCCGGAAAGCTCCATGAAAGAGCAGGCAACCTGGCACAGGGGCAACTGCTGCTTTCCCCTGGCCCGCCAGGCTCACGAGGCGGAAGACTATGAACAGGCCCTGTTCTATCTGGACCTGATTATCAACGAGGGCCAGCCACAGCATTATCTCGACGACGCCTACTTCCTGAAGGGAGAGATATTGCTGGCGCTCAACCGCCCCGGAGAAGCCAAGGTCTCCTATCTTCAGGTATTGAAGCTTAACCGCTACTATTACCAGGAAAAAATAGCGGAACAGGCCCGGGCAAGGGTCCATGAAATAGAGCTGCGGACCAGGATATCGCCTTGACCGGCCCGCAGGGAGCCGGACATTCCTTGCATTCCGCGCTGGGACGGAGGGCCTGCTTGCCCGGTGGTCCCGCCCGCAAAGGTAAAAACGGCAGGCCGTTAATGAAACGGTGCTTTCTCTGCGGTGTATCGTATAAGGGGGGGTGTTCCGGGGTTGCGGACTTCTTTCTCAGGCTGATAATGGAAGCGACCAAAAACCATCAGGAGGTTATTTGAGCAGGACTATCTCGAAAACAGGTGCGGCCATGCTGGCAGCGGCCACGTTGTATTCACTGGCCTTTTTCGCCTGCGGTCCGCGGAAGCGTTTCGAACCGACTCCGGAAGGCGAGTTCGAGGCCGCTTACGATTTTTACCAGAGGGAGAAATATCCGGGAGCCATTGAGCGATTCAAGCAGATAATCTATAAATACCCCGGAAGCGACAAGGTCGAGGAGGCCCGTTATTACCTGGCCGATTCCTATTTCAACAACGGGGAGCACCAGCTGGCGGCCGATGAATTCGAACGCCTGAACCGCGAATTTCCCCAGGGCAGGTACGCTGAAGTGGCCATGTTCAAGGCTGCGCTGGGTTACGAGGAAATGAGCCGCCGGATCGAGCGCGACCAGACCGAGACGACCAAGGCCTTGGAAACCCTGGAGCTGATGCTGGCCAAGTATCCCAATACCACTTATGCAGACACGGCGGACGTTCATATCCACAAACTAAAGGACCGGCTGGCCGAGAAAGAGTTCAATACGGCGATGTACTATTTCAAGCGCAAATTTTATGACTCGTCGATAATCTATCTCAAGAGCGTGCTGGAGACCTATCCGGAATCGAAAGTGGTTCCGGTTGTCCTGTATCAGCTCTACCATGCCAGTAACAAGATGGGGTACCCGGATGACGCCGCCGACGCCAAGAGCTGGCTGTGTTCCAAGTTCCCGGAGAACGAGTACGCCAGACAACTGTGCACCGGGATCGATTCTAGCGCGACCACGAACTCGCGTACTTCCCCCCAGAGGGCCGTTGAAAAAAGAGTCGAAAACTCCCCTTGAACTTGCTCAAGGAGAATTTTCGATTGTCAAGGTTTTATTGAGTAGTCATGAAAATGGAATTTGTCCGGTTTTTTGCAGGAGCACACCCCTGTGTGCGCCCGTTGAATGTTAAAATTATCTTAATAGCGGGCAGATACAGGGGTCTGCCCCTGCGAGTGTTACGTTAATTTGTGAATAATCCGGGCGAGATTGTCCTTGGTTTGAACCGGGAAAACAAAGATAACCTTAAAGCAGCGAGGGGTTTTAATTGCGGGTCGGAATGCTGGGCGGGACATTTGATCCAGTCCATCTCGGGCACCTGATCGGCGCCCAGGCGGCCGCGGAACAGCTCGAATTGGACAAGGTGCTTTTCGTGCCCGCCGCACAGCCGCCACACAAGTCCTCGGTACCTATCAGCGAGGCAGGCCACCGGGTGGCCATGCTGGAGCTGGCCCTGACCGACAACGACCTGTTCGGGATCTACCTGGACGAGATCGAGAGGGGCGGGGCTTCTTATACTGTCGATACCATACGCCGTTTCAAGGACTTGTCCGGCGGAGCGGACGAAGTCTTTTTTATCCTGGGTGCCGACAACCTGGCCGAGTTCACCACCTGGAAAGACTGGCAGGGTATCTGCCGGGAAGCCCGGCTGGTCTCGCTCAAACGGGAAGGTTCCAACTCCGGTTGCTACCGGGTCCCCGAGCAACTGCAGCAGGTGGAGATCGCCTGGGTCGAGATGCCGCTGATCGGGATCTCGGCGACCGATATCCGCATAAGGTGCGCTGCCGGCAAATCGATCCGCTACCGCGTGCCTGATACAGTGGCCGGATACATCGGGGCCCACGGCCTCTACGGCAGGAGCAAATGTTGATTATTGACGGGCAGGTCGTTAACTTCATTCTTTTATCCCGATTTGCTGCAGGATTGATGAGAGCTTATATATTAACCCGAGGCATCCATTTCGGGTTGGAAGGCGAGAAATGTTAGAGAAAGTACTGAAAGTCTTCATCGGAGACAAGCACGAGCGGGAAATAAAGAAGATCATGCCGGTGGTCGGGGAGATAAACCGTATTTACGAAACTCTCAAGGAGTTGAGCGACGACCAGTTGTGCGAGCGCAGCCTGGCCCTCAAGCAGAGAATCAGCTCGATCGAGGATGAAGAGGCACAGGAAGCTGCCTGTGATGAGGCACTGCCGGAGGCTTACGCCATGGTCAAGGATGCCTGCAGGCGCAACATGGGCCGCCAGATAGTAGTATGCGACCAGCAAATGGAATGGGACATGATCCCTTACGATGTGCAGCTGGTCGGCGCGGTGGTACTGCACCAGAGCAAGATCGCGGAAATGGCCACGGGCGAGGGAAAAACTCTGGTAGCGGTGATGCCGCTGTATCTCAACGCACTTAAAGGCCGGGGGGCGCACCTGATTACGGTCAACGACTACCTGGCCCGGCGCGACAGCGAGTGGATGGGGACCATCCTGACTTTCCTTGGACTGACGGTCGGCTGCATCCAGCACGATATGGCCCCCCCCGAGCGCCAGGATGTCTACAATTGCGACGTCACCTATGGTACCAACAACGAGTTCGGCTTCGATTACCTGCGCGACAACATGGCTTTCCGCCTGCAGGACCGCGTGCAGCGCGGGCACCACTTCGGCATTGTCGATGAGGTGGACAGCGTGCTGATCGATGAGGCGCGGACCCCGCTTATCATCTCCGGGCCGGTTAAGGGCAGCGAGCCGAAGTTCAAACAGTTCAAGCCCATGGTGGAGGACCTGGTCCGTGTGCAGATCAAGCAGGTCAACACCATCCTCGCCGAGGCGGCGAAACTGTTGTCCCAGGCGGATGAGGAGGAAAAAGACAGTAAGTCGCAGGAGCTGAACTACGAGGCCGGGAAAAAATTGCTCCAGGCCCACCGCGGTATGCCGAAAAACAAGCGGCTGCTTAAGATGCTGCAGGAGGTGGGGTCTAAAAAGCTGATGCAGCGGGCGGAGATGGATTACATGCGGGACAAGCGCATACCTGAGCTGGACGAGGGTCTCTTTTTCTCCATGGATGAGAAGGGAAACCAGGTCCAGCTCAGCGACAAAGGCCTCGACCACCTGAGTCCCAAAGACCCCGACATGTTCGTGATCCCGGACTTGAGCCTCGAGATCGACCGTATTCAGAACGACATGACCCTCAGCCCGGCACGCAGGCAGGAAAAGACCCAGAAGCTGGAGCGGGAATACCTGGATAAAAGTGACCAGATCCACACTGTCCACCAGTTGTTGAAGGCTTACATCCTTTTTGAAAAAGATGTGGAATATGTGGTTCAGAACGACAAGGTGATGATTGTCGATGAGTTCACCGGCCGCCTGATGCCGGGACGCCGTTTCAGCGAGGGACTGCACCAGGCCCTGGAGGCCAAGGAAGGGGTGCGGATCGAAGGGGAGACCCAGACCCTGGCCACGATCACCCTGCAGAATTTTTTCCGCATGTATAAAAAACTCTCCGGGATGACCGGTACCGCGGAAACCGAAGCCAATGAGTTCTGGCAGATCTACAAGCTGGATGTGGTGGTGATACCCACCAACCGGCTGGTGGTCCGTGATGACATGGAGGATTTGATCTACCGCAGCCGGCGGGAGAAGTTCAAGGCTATCATCGATGAGATTGAGAGGGTCTGTAATGAAGGCCGTCCGGTGCTGGTAGGCACGATCAGCGTGGAAGTTTCCGAGACCCTGAGCCGGATGCTCAAGCGGCGGGGAATCCGCCACCACGTACTCAACGCCAAGTACCACCAGCAGGAAGCGGAGATTATCGCCAATGCCGGTCAGCGCTCTGCCGTTACCATTGCCACCAACATGGCCGGCCGCGGCACGGACATCAAGCTCGGCCAGGGAGTCAAAGAGCTGGGAGGCCTTCATATCCTGGGCACCGAGCGCCACGAAGCCCGACGCATCGACCGCCAGCTGAGGGGCCGCAGCGGCCGCCAGGGCGACCCGGGCAGCAGCCTGTTCTTCCTTTCTCTGGAGGACGACCTGATGAGGCTGTTCGGCTCCGAGCGAATTTCCGGGGTAATGGACCGCCTGGGGCTGGAAGAAGGAGAGGTGATCACCCACCCCCTGGTTTCACGCTCTATCGAGCGGGCACAGAAAAAAGTGGAAAGCAACAACTTCGAGATCAGAAAACACCTGCTCGAGTACGATGACGTGATGAACCAGCAGCGCGAGGTGATCTATAACCTGCGCCTCTCGGCCCTCGAGGGCAGGGACCTGGACAAGGATTTCCTGGAAATGATCGAGGATACCGTGGCTTTCAAGGTCGAGCAATACGTGGTCGAGGGAGTCGGGCCGGAGGATTGGGACCTGAAAGGCCTGGCCGAAGAGCTGCTGCGGAGCTTCCTGATGAACGTGAGTTTCGCTGGCTCGGATGTCGAGGACCTCACCGCCGAAACCTTGAACCAGCGGGTCCAGGAGATTGTCAAGCGGGGATTCGAGCTCAAGTGCGAAGAATTCGGCGAACAGAGAAAAAACTTCCTGATGCAGCATATCCTGCTGCGGGTGCTCGACGAGCACTGGCGCGAGCACCTCTACGCCCTGGATCACCTGAAATCCGGGATAAATTTCCGGGCCTACGGCCAGAAAGACCCGTTGGTCGAGTATAAGAAAGAAGCCTTCGCAGCCTTTATCGAGATGATGGATAAAATCAAGGAAGAGGTGGCCTCGCTGTTTTTCAAGGCCCAGTTTATCGATGAATCCGAAATAGACCGTCCCAAGAGACAGGAGCAGATGGCCGTGCAGCACGCCAGTATTTCGGCCTTCTCAGGGGCGGAATCGGTGGCCGACTCGGTGCAGCCGGCCGAGGCCAGAGCCATGAAAACAATCAGGCGCGAGCAGCCCAAGATAGGCCGGAACGACCCCTGCTACTGCGGCAGCGGCAAGAAATACAAGCACTGCCACGGCAAGATGGGCTGACAGGGCGGTCTTCTATCGTTTTCTCTGTTCACCTGAAAGAACCGGGGTGGCCATGGCTGAGATCAAAAGGCAGGATACCGACGTACTACTGACCGGCGAGCAGTTGAAAAAACTGGATGGTTATCAATCGTGGCTGGCGGAGCTTCAGGCCGAGCTCGATTCCTGCGCCGCAGAATACAGAAGTGTCATCGACCGTCATTATTTTAACCGGGAAAACGGTTTTCTCGACGACCAGCAAAAGAACCTGCGCGAGATCGTGGTCCTGCAGCAGAGGATTGAAAAGCTTGCCGGGTCTCTCGGCGACGGCTCAAAAGAGCTCAAGTCGTTCATGATGAACCTCCAGCAGAGCATTCACGGAGATTTGACCGGCCAGGCCCCCGCCGGGCCGGAAGCAGCCGGCGAGGCAGTGGCCGAAGTCCCGTCTCCCGCAGGGGAGCAGGAGCCGGCGCAGGCCGGTGCCGAAGCTGATGAACAGGCCTCAAAACCACCCGCGCCCGCCGCCGCAGACACTGCCGGGGCGGCTGACAAACTGAAAGACACGCTCCTGGTAATCAGGGGCGGGGGCGAGCTGATGGATGAAAAAACCCAGGGCGGGGAAATCTCGATCAGGCGGTTTATCGAAGAGCTGGGCTTGAGGCTGCCCAATAATCGGGATACCCTCTACCAGATCAACACGCAGCTGAAAGAACTTCTCTACAGCCGCAAGTTGATCGGCTACAGCGCCACTTCACTGGTTTTCGGCCGGGATAAGACTCTCATCCAGTTGTTTGAGGACCTGCAGCCGATATTTCTTTCCGATGCCTTGCGCGAGCTTCTGGTACAGAGCCGGCACGTGGCCCGGGATGAGCTGGACAGCGTGCGACTGGCCTGCGATAAGCAGCGGGAGCTGATCTTCCTGGTGCCCTGAGCCGGTTCGAATGCCTGCCCCTGATCCCAACCGGTCGCGATCCGGCCGGGATAACACAGGTCAAAGCTTGCCGGTTAGCGAGTGTCTATGTCCAAGGAATCACTGTTTAAGCTGCTGAAAGAATGCGGCACCAACCTGGACCTGGAGATGATCGAGCGGGCCTATGATTTCGGGGCCAAGGCTCACCAGGGACAGAAGCGCAATTCCGGCGAAGACTATATCACCCACACCGACTCGATGGTCAGGATACTGATCGACCTCAAGCTCTACGACAGTATCTCCATCGCCAGCGCCTTGATACACGATGTGGCCGAGGACACCGAGGTTACCCTCGGGCAGATCGAAAAGGCCTTCGGTGCGGAGATCGCCGGGATAGTCCAGGGTGTGACCAAGATCAGCCGGATGGACGGTTATGATTTTCGCACTGTCCAGGAAGAGCAGGTGGAGAATTACCGTAAGCTGATTCTTTCGATGGCCAGGGACATCAGGGTGATCCTGATCAAGTTTGTCGACCGCCTGCACAACATGCGCACCCTGAACCACCTGCCCGAGGAGAAGCGCCGGCGCATAGCCAAGGAGACCCTCGACATCTACGCCCCGCTGGCCCACCGGTTCGGTATCGCCCTGATCCGCTGGGAGCTCGAAGACCTGGCTTTCAAGTACCTCGAGCCGGAGAAATACCACGAGCTGGCCAAGAAGGTCGCCAAAAAGCGTACCGATCGCGAGGCGCTGATCGAGCGGCTGAAACAGCCCCTGCAGGAGGCTATCGATGAAGCCGAAATCGAGGCCGAGGTCACCGGCAGGCCGAAGCATCTTTACAGTATCTACAAGAAAATCCAGCGCCGCTCCACCAGTTTCGAGGAGCTCTACGACCTGCTGGCTCTCCGCGTGCTGACCCATTCGGTGGCCGACTGCTATTATATCCTGGGGATCATTCACTCCACCTGGACTCCCCTGCACGTGCGGTTCAAGGACTATATCGCCACCCCCAAGTCGAATATGTACCAGTCGCTGCACACCACGGTCTACGGGCCGGAGGGACATCTGATCGAGATCCAGATCCGAACCAACGATATGCACAGGACCGCCGAGTACGGGATTGCCGCGCACTGGAAATTCAAGGAGGGCTCGCGCGGTGAAAGCGAGCTGGACAAGCGGATGAGCTGGCTGAGAGAGGTGCTCGAATGGCAGAGCGAGACTACCGACCCCCGGGAATTCATGGAGTTCCTCAAGATCGACCTTTTCCATGACGAGGTCTTTGTTTTCACTCCCCGGGGCATGCTGATCAAGCTCCCGGCCGGCTCCACCCTGATCGATTTCGCCTTTGCGGTGCATACCGAGGTAGGCCTGACCTGCATTGGAGGCAAGATCGACGGTAAGATCGCTCCCCTGCACACCCGGCTCAAGAGCGGCCAGACCGTGGAGATCATCACCAATCAAAACAGCAAACCCAGTAAAGACTGGATACAGTTCGTCCGCACCACCAAGGCCCGCAACAAGATACGTCATTTTATCAGGGAACAGGAGTTCACCGACAGTGTCAAGCTGGGCAGGGAAATGCTGGAGCGGGAGCTGAAAAAGAAACGGCACTCGAGGCTGGGCGAAGGGGCGTTGCAAAAACTGGCGGATCATTTCAATCTCGACGGTCAGCCGGATAAGCTATATGCCGCCCTCGGCCAGGGAAATATCTCCCCGGGACAGGTCATCAGCTTGCTCTTTCCTGATGAAGAAAAGAAAAAACCGCAAAAAGGCCGCACTTTTGACAGAATAATCGAAAAGATCCGCAAGGATGCCAAGGGAATTCGCATCCAGGGGATCGAAAACATGATGGTCAGCTACGCCAAGTGCTGTCAGCCGGTGCCCGGCGACAAAGTGGTGGGTTACATCACCCGGGGCCGGGGTGTCAGTATCCACCGGGCGGATTGCCCCAACCTGCTGAGGATGGCCCTGGACCCCGACAGGAGGGTGGATGTAAACTGGAAGTCAATCGGCAGTGAGGACTTCCTGATCCGGATAATAGTGGCCGGGACAGACCGCAAGGGCATGCTGGCCGACCTCACCAAGGCGATTACCGACACCGAGACAAACATCCGAAGCGCGGATATCAGTTCCCAGAATTTCGAGTTTTCGGCTTCTTTCGTAGTGGAAGTGAAAGACCTCAAACAGCTGAAAAAGATTATCGGCTCCCTCGAGCGTATCCAGGGAGTTGATATAGTCAAACGCAGAGAGTATTTCTCGCCCAAAGCTATGGGTAAAAGCAGTTAACCTTCACCCGACAACCTTCCATCGAGAGGTTTACTTCCTGACTTCTCTTTTCTGGTTGGGGGAGGTAAAAATGAATTATTTGCCGATCCTGCTGTATGAGTCGGTCTTAAATCTGCTGGGAAACGGAGCCGACCGTCTCATTCCGAGGGTACAGCGCTGGAAGGCGATCCAGTCCGGCTGGGCCGAGTCATCCGGCGGAGCCATGTGGTACATAATTTATATCGTGGGAGTTATCCTGGCCGGGGTGGCCGTTTTCGCGGTGATCAACCAGCGGAGGGAAGCCAAGAAACGCCGGGAGCGGGAAATAAAATATTTCCGGACCAAGGCCGTGGATAAGGAGCTCGACGAGAAGCAGATGAAATTGCTCAACGAGGCGGTCCTGGCTACCGGACTCAACTCACCTTACCGCGTTCTCGATTCTTTCGACATTTTCCAGGGGATGTTCCAGAAATACGAAGAGCTGCAGACATTCTCCGAGCAGGAGCACAAGTACTTCCACGAGGTGCTCGACGAGATCAAGAAAAACCTGGGCTTTCATAAAATAGAGGAAGCCGTACAACTGGAAAACTCCAGAGAGATCCGTGCCGATCAGCCGGTAAAAGTGGAGATAAAAAAAGACGGGCGTATATTCGAGTATCCCTCTCTGGTGGTCGAGAACAGCGACAAATCGATCACCCTGGACGGCTCGGCGATGGACAGCGAGTTTTTAAGCCCGGATGAAAGCACCCAGGTGGATGTCCAGTTTTATCGCGAGGGAGATGCCGGGTACAATTTTTCCACCACCTTTCTGGACCCCTCCAAGCTGGCGAAAGGTAAAATGGTCCTCAAGCACCCCGCCAAGCTGGTGCGGATCCAGGCGCGCAATTTCTCACGCATGGATGTGAGTTTCCCTTTTAACTTCTATCATATCCACAAGTCCCTGTTCAATAAGGTGGAAATCGACAGCAACCTCATGCATTGTGAAAGTCAGCCTGTTTATATCGGGGAAACCGTTGATATCAGCGGTGGCGGCCTGGCTTTGAATGCCAGGAAAAAAGTATCCAGGGGCGATTACATCTACCTTAATTTCCAGATGCTCAGCGAGCAGCTCAGCGAGCCTCTCCTGGCCGAGGTGGTCTGGCAGGGGAAGGATAAAGAGAGAGAGATAATGCTGGTGCGGGTCAAGTTCTACGACATAACCGATAAAATGCGGGATGAGCTGATGAGGTTTGTCTCCCAGATGCAGCGAAAATTAGCCCGCCGCATGAAATTTGCACCGAAAAGGTGAATTCAATAACGAGTGCATCCCAGCGGCTTGGTCCAAGGGGAATCTTCAATTTAACGCCCGGGTCGGCTGAAAAAGCAGGCTGACAGAGAAAAAGCCGGGCCTGATCGCTCCCAGGCCCGGCTTTGCCTGTTCTTCTTATCCCAAGACCGGAGGTCATCCGCCGCGTTCCGGCTCTAGGCGATGTGGTAGAGAATACGTCCGCAGTGATTGCAGAACTCGATAATATCCTGGTGTTCGGTCACCAGCTTGCTTCCGGTAGGTGCGGAGACAAAACAACCGTAACAGACACCGTTCTTTACCGGAGCCAGCGGCCGGTCATATTTAACGGCTATCTGCAAAAACCTGTGGTATAACTCGGGATCGAGTTTTTCGGTCACCTCTTTGATCGACTCTTCAATCCGCTCTTTTTTATCCAGCGCAAAACCCATCTCCTCATACTGCTCCACCACCTGAAAATCCTGGATCTCTTTCTTAAGGGTGAGCAGGTCTTGCAGAAACATCAAGAGCCTGAGCTGATTTTCTTTCATCACATACCCCGGCCATGGCTGCCGTTGCTAAGTTAATTGCTGATTGTTCCGAGGAGTTCGAGATACTCTTCCACGCTGTTCAGGTTTTTCAGCTTGTCTTCGATGTCGGGCGATTTGCAGAACTGGGCTACTTTGCCCAGGACCGGCAGATAAAAGTTCGAGATCTCGATCGGCGGGGCGACGATCAGGAAAAAGAAATGCGCCGGCTGGCCGTCGATGGAGTTGAAATCTATACCCTCGGCATGACGTCCGAAAGCTACTTTCAGCTTGTCCACCACCAGTGAGCGACAATGTGGGATGGCAAAGCCCTTACCGATACCGGTCGACCCGAGGTTCTCTCTTTTTTTCAGCATTTTGAACAGCATCTCCCGCGCCTTCTCATCCAGCTGCAGAAGGTCGATCAGCTCCAGCAAGATCTCGTCCTTATTATCGGCCTTCAGGTCGAGAGATACATTCGCAGCGGTGAACAGTTCTTTTAATTCCATTTTTGTCTGACTCCATCGTGGTATGGAAAAGTGGTTGTTTCTAAAGTAATGACCCCTTCGGCATTTTCAGGGAACCATGAAACAGTGATTACGCTACGCGCTTGGCAGAGCTTATCGGCATCCGGGATACTGCTGTTTGTCCTTTACCATGGTTTGCCGATGATTAAACATGGATTTCCAGCCGGGGACTGTCAAGATCTTTTTTCTCTCGGGCCGCGGCAGGCTGTCTTATCCGGCAATTGAAGAATCACCGCAGCAGGCTGCGGGACGGCGCGTGCTGTTCAGTTCAGGTCATGCGGATTATCCTTTGCAGGTTTTTCTCGGTGCCGACCAGCACCAGCCTGTCGCCCGGGTCGATGGAATCGGAACCCTGGGGCACGAAGTGCATCTGTTCTTCCCCGTTGGAGTCGGCTCCCGTGGTTTTCGGCGGTTTGCGGATGAGGAAGACCTGGACACCGTACTGGTGGCTGATACCGAGGTCTTGAAGAGTCTTGCCGACAAACTTTCGCGGGGCCTCGATTTCCACCATTCGGAAGCCGCCCAGCAGCTCGACCTGTTTTGGGGCCGGTGCGCTCACCAGCCCATTGGCGACATGAGTGCCCAGGTCCTGACGGATCACCGCACCCCGGTAGGCATTGAGGACATTGGCTTGGCGCAGCATGCCAGCCGGCAGATCAGGACGGTCCGGGTCGACCACCGGTACTTCCTCGATCCCCCAGTCGCCGAGCTTGCGGATGACTGCATCCAGCGGCTCATCCGTCCTGAGGACCGGATAATCGTGCAGGGCAACATCCTCGGCCACCAGTATCTCGCGCAGGTTTTCATCGCCCATGGCTTCGAGGATGTTCTGCAGCGGGATCAGGCCGGTCATGCGGCTTTTTTCATCCACCTGGATGAAACTGGCGTGGGGCTCGCTCATGGCGATACGGATCAACTGGGGCAGGGGAGTGTTGTCTTTTACCTTGGCCACCTGGGTCTCCATTACATCGCCTACCTTCAAGCCGCGCAGCACATTCAGGTCCCGGCCGCGGAAAATATTGATTCCTTTGCGGATAAGCTTGCGGGTGTAGATCGACTGGCCGCGCAGCAGCTTGTAGGCCAGCAGGGTGCTGATAATACAACTGGTCATCACCGGCAGGATGATCGTGTAATCGTTGGTCAGCTCGAAAATCACCAGGATTACCGTGATCGGCGCCTGCATGGTGCCGGCGATCATGGCCCCCATGCCTACCAGGGCATAGGCTCCGGACGACGCGGTGGCTCCCGGCAGCAGGATGTTGACAAGCTCGCCCAGGAGACCACCCAGCATGGCCCCCTGGAACAGGCTGGGAGCGAAAATTCCGCCCGAGCCGCCGCTGGAGATGGTGATCGAGGTGGCGCCCAGTTTGATAAAGATGAGGAACAACAGCAGCTTGAGAGTCATCTCGCTGCGCAGCGCAAGGTTCATGGCCTCGTAGCCCGAGCCGTATATATGGGGATACCAGATGGCGATCACACCGATCAGCAGGCCGCCGATCGAGGGTTTGACCCAGATCGGCAGCCGGATGGACTCAAAGAAGTCCTCGCTGCGGTAAAGCACGGTGACAAAGAGCCAGGCCAGCAGGCCCGCACAGACCCCAAGGCCGGCGTAGAGGAGAAGCTCCCAGTGGCTTACCAGGTGATAGGGATGAAGTTCGAAAGCGGGGTAGTTGCCCAGGAACACGCGGGAGACCGCGGTGGCACTGACACTGCTGATAATGATCGGGGTGATCTGGGCCAGTCCGAAATCGCCCAGGATTACTTCCACGGCGAAGAGCGCGCCTCCCAGCGGAGCGTTGAAGGTGGCCGCCATGCCTGCGGCGGCGCCGCAGCCCACCAGGGTCCTCATCCGGGACTCGGTGGCACGCATGAATTGCCCCACGGTCGAGCCGATAGCCGCGCCGATCTGGATTATCGGACCTTCGCGGCCCACCGAGCCGCCGCTGCCGATACAGATCGCCGAGGCCAGGGTGCGGGTCACCATCGTGCGCGGACGTATCCTGCCGGCGCGCAGGGCGAGGTTCTCCATGACCTCGGGCACTCCGTGTCCTTTGGTTTCCTTAGTGAAAAATTTGATCAGCGGAGCCAGGCAGAGCCCTCCGATAGCAGGGATAATCATCCTTTGCCACCAGGGAAGGCCCCAGGCCAGGTCAAGCAGGTTGTCGCCCGGGCCGAAAAAAACCAGCTGCACCCATTGGATAAGACGGCGGAAGATCACCGCACCGAAACCGCCCATCAGTCCTATCACCACGGCCAGCAGCATGACCGTGCGCGATTCGGACCAGTTGATGAAAGTGTTCAGGGGCACAAACAGGTCGCGCAGGGACTTGAACGAGAATCCGGATGGTTTTTTTGAATCCTGGCTGGGCGGCATTTTCTGGTGCTGGATTATGATGAAGACATCCTTCCGGCGGAGACACGTTACCAAAACTGTGGAAGGATAAACACTTAAAATAAGCGAAAATTCAAGTTATGTAAATAGATAAATTATAGTCCTCTCCGGGCCGGGCTGTCCCCGGCCCGGGCGGTGCCTGCCTGGAACACCGCTGGGCGGCATTATCCCAAGGTTTCGTGTCCCGGCACATAGGTCCTGAATAGATAAGGCATTGGAGTTTTTCACTTGACAAAGACCCCGCGTCTTTTTATTATTCAAATTGAGAAAACGCCAATGTAAAACATAATATTCGAGCGGGAATAGCTCAGTGGTAGAGCGCCACCTTGCCAAGGTGGATGTCGCGGGTTCAAGTCCCGTTTCCCGCTCCATTT
>JAFGTO010000476.1 GCA_016934095.1 Candidatus Glassiibacteriota bacterium | reverse complement strand
GTGGCGCAGTATGGCCTCCTGCACTCTTTTCAGCAGTGCCGGATCGGCCTGGCCGGTGTTAAGGCGGAGCTCCACGCCCACGCCCTCATCGGCGCGCACCTGGTCCAGGGCGATCAGCCAGTCCGCGGTCAGCTTGCCCCGCTCCTCGGCAGAGCGGCGGCTGAGCCTCCCGCTGACCAGCACGAAAGAGCCCTGGTAAACGATGTCCCGGTGGCGTTCGTAGGCCTCGGAGAAAACGAAAATCTCCACGCTCCCGTAGCGGTCCTCGAGGGTGAGTATGACGAACTCGCGGTCCTTGCGGTCGAAAAAGTTGCGGACCTGGGTTATGATGCCTCCCAGGCGAAGGGATTCCAACCGCGGGGTCTGCTCGTCGAAGTTGGCGGTAGTCGCATTGCAGAAAGAGTCCAGCTCCTCGGAAAACCGGTCCAGCGGGTGGCCCGAGATGTAGAAACGCAGGTATTCTTTCTCGAACTCCAGAAACCGGTGGGGCTCCCACTTTTCAAATACTTCCGGCAGGGGCGGGTACTCGGGAGTGAGCGCGTCGCGGGAACCGGGGTCGCTCTCGCCGAAGAGGCCGATCTGGCCGCTGGACCTCTCGGCGGCCCTGCGGGCGCAGAAATCCAGGGTCCCATCGAGGGCGGCCAGCAGTTGCTCCGGCTCTCCGGGAAGCGAGCTCATCGCCCCGGACTGGATCAGGCTCTCCACCAGGCGCCGGTTGACCGCCCCGCAGTCCACCCGGTCAAGGAAATCGCCCAGGCCCTTGAAATTACCGTCTTCTTCCCGGAGACCGGTTATCGATTCAGCCGCTTTCTGGCCCACATTCTTGATCGCAGCCAGGCCGAAGCGGATGCCCTCGTCCACCACGGTGAAACTGGCGCCGCTTTCGTTGATATCCGGGGGCAGCACCTTGATTTTCATCCTGCGGCACTCTTCGAGGAAGACCGCGAGGCGATCGGTGTTGTTCATTTCGCTGGTCAGGGTGGCGGCCATGAATTCCCTGGGGTAGTGGGCCTTGAGGTAGGCGGTCTGGTAGGCCAGGATGGCGTACCCGGCGCTGTGGCTCTTGTTGAACCCGTACCCGGCGAAATGGGCCATCAGGTCGAAAACCTCAGCGGCGTCTTTCGGACCCACGCCCTTTGCTGCGGCGCCTTTGAGGAAATTTTCTTTCTGCTGCTGCATCACCTCTCTTTTTTTCTTGCCCATGGCCCGGCGCAGCTGGTCGGCCTCGCCCAGGGTAAAACCCGCCATCTCGGAGGCGATCTGCATCACCTGCTCCTGGTAGACTATCACCCCGTAGGTCTCTTTCAGGATGTTTTCCAGCATCGGGTGCGGGTAGCGCACCTTGATCCTGCCGTGCTTGCGGTTGATAAAATCATCCACCATGTGGGCGCCCAGGGGGCCGGGACGGTACAGGGCGTTCATGGCGATGATGTCCTCGATGGCCTCCGGCTTGAGCTTGCGCAGGTATTCCCGCATCCCGGGAGACTCGAACTGGAAGATCCCGACAGTATCGCCGTTCTGGAAGACAGGGAAAGTCTCGGGGTCGTTGAGCTCCAGCGAGTCGAAGTCGATCTTTCGGCCGGTGCTGCGCTCGACCATCTCCAGGGTGTCCTGGATCACAGTCAGGGTGCGCAGCCCCAGGATGTCCATCTTGAGCAGCCCGATGGCCTGCACGCAGTCCATGTCGTACTGGGTGGTGATATCGTTGTTGCGCGGGGAGCGGAACAGGGGCACGTAGTCGGTGAGCTCCCCTGGAGCGATGACCAGGCCGGCCGCGTGTGTCGAGGCGTGGCGGTTCATGCCTTCCAGAACCCTGCTGATCTTGAGCAGCCTCGCCACCCTGGGTTCCTTGGCCGCCTTTTCGGCTAGCTCGGGCCTCTTTTGCAGGGCGGCCTCCAGGGTCATGCCCAGCTCCTCGGGGATCATCTTGGCGATATTGTCCACCTCGCCGTAGGGCATGCCCATCACCCGCCCTACGTCCCGCACCACGGCGCGCGCTTTCATGGTGCCGAAGGTGATGATCTGGGTAACATTGTCCTGGCCGTATTTTTCCTTGACATACTGGATGACCTTGTCCCGGTCGCGGTCCGAGAAATCGATGTCGATATCGGGCATCGAGACGCGCTCGGGGTTGAGGAATCGCTCGAAAAGGAGGTTGTATTTCAGGGGGTCGATGTTGGTGATCCCCAGGCAGTACGAGACCAGGCTGCCCGCAGCCGAGCCGCGGCCCGGGCCCACCGGGATACCCAGGCGCCTGGCCTCGCCGACAAAGTCGCCGACGATCAGGAAATAGCCGGGGAACCCGGTCTGCTTGATAATATCCAGCTCGAAACGGAGCCTTTGCTCCGCCGCCTCGTCGATCACTCCATAGCGCCGCTGGGCCCCTTCCCGGGCCTGCTTCTCGAGAAGCTGGATTTCCGAGTAACCCTCGGGCAGCGGGAAAGCGGGGAGATAGTTCTTGCCGAATTCCAGCTTGACCTTGCACCGCTCGGCGATCTCGACCGTGCGGGCGAGGGCTTCCGGGTTGTCCGGGAAAAGGGCGTACATCTCCTCCGGGCTTTTCAGGTAGAGCTCCTGGGTTTCGAAGCGCAGACGCTTGGGGTCGTCCAGCACCTTGCCGGTCTGGATACATACCAGGGCATCCTGGGATTCGTAGTGTTCGCGGAGCAGGTAATGGGAATCGTTGGTAGCCACCAGCGGGATTTCCAGTTCGCCGGCGATCTTAACCAGCCCGGGCAGCACCTCTCGCTCGATATCCAGCCCGTGGTCCATGATCTCGATGAAAAAGTTCTCCGGCCCGAAGATCTCCCG
>JAFGTO010000475.1 GCA_016934095.1 Candidatus Glassiibacteriota bacterium | reverse complement strand
GGCAGCCCCTCCAGGCGGTAATCTAGCTGGGTGAGGGCGTTGACGCACACGCCCACCCCGCGGCTGTTGACCCCATTGGTGGCGATCAGCCCGGCGCAGGTGAAGACCAGCACCTGCGGGCCGGCACCGGTCTTTTTGATCCGCAGGACTGCCTGGTACCCCTGGCGCAGGCTCTCCAGGTCCATGTTCTGGGCAACCAGGGCCGGCCTGCCGGCGGTCCCGGCCAGCCCCAGCCCGGTGCACTTGTCGGCCAGGACATCCATGCAGTTCATCCCGACTTCATCCAGGTACTGGAAAGCCAGCATGGTGTTGAAATCCATCCCGGCGCCATCCGCCAGACCGCGCACCTCCTCCAGCAGGTCCGGGGTGTATTTGCGGATGGAGCTCAGGTAGTCGTTCTTTCGCATGAGCACGGCCAGCAGCGAGTCCGGGTCCACCCCTGTGCGGCTGCCGTAGCGGTCTTTCCACAGGCCAACCACCTGGTGGATCTGCGTCTTGAGACCGCTGCCGTGGGCCAGCCCGATCTCGTACGGGGTACCCTCCAGCTCAAGGTAGTAAGGCAGACTGTCCGGTGCGGACCGGACGTGGAGGTCCCGGCCGGGCAGGTCTGCTGAATCGCGGCAGGCGAAACCGGCCATGAGACAGAGCAGCAGGACTGCGGTGCTGCTGCCGAGCAGGCGGCTGCAGGACATGCGCTTTCCTTTCCGTGTGATGAGATTGAGCAGGCCCGATGGGGAACAAATGTTACCCATAGCTAAATTGACAGGGGCCGGCTATGCCTGCTTTTTCGGTCTTGAAGATTTTCGCTCCCTTCCTCGAACCCGCAGGGCGCTCACCCGGCAACAGTGGATGCAATGGCCTTTTGCCTGTCCATGCGCTCCCCTTTCCTCCGGTCCAGGTAGCCTTCCAGCATGGTGAAGGCGATCGACTCGGACAGGGAGTAGACGCGGCGCAGGTGGTCGACCAGGTCCAGGTGTATCTCGCTGACAGCCACAGAGTCCGGCTTCCCCTCATCCAGGCGGTCGTAGTGCGTGGCCCGGTAATCCCGCTGCTGCCTGATCAGGCCGGGCTTGGCGCGGACAACCTCGCGGGCGAGCTCCGCATTGTTCTCCTCGAAAGCCCGGATAGCATCGCCGAAGCTCGCCAGTATGCTGTCATAATACCTGAGAAGGCCATCCCTGCCCTCTTCGAGGAAAGCGATGCGGGCCTCGGCTTTCCTGTGCAGCAGAGGCCCCAGGTCCTTCCTGATCAGCTTGCCGATACGCTTCAGGTCGGCGGTAACATCCATCAGCTGCGTGGCGAATTCCGACTGCTCCTGGTTGAGATGCCGGCGGGAGATTTGAACCAGGAATTCATCTATCTGCTGCCCGACATACTTGACCTCCGCCTCCTGCTCCAGCATCCTGTCCGCAATCCTGGGATCATTGCTGATGAAGCCCGGCATGACCTCCTTCAGTATTTTCATGACCAGGCGGGCCATGCGCTTGATCTCGCTGCGCGTCTGCTCCAGGGCGATCGACGGTACTGCCAGCAGGTCAAGGTCCAGGTGCTGCGTGGTCCACTCTGTAGCCGTGCCGGTGGACACGATCTTATCGTCTTCCCGCTCCGGCAGCAGGTACTCCACCAGGCGGGCGAACTGCGTTCCGAAGGGCAAAAAGATCAAGGTATTGGCGATATTGAATATGCTGTGGGCGTTGGCGACCTGGCGCGGGGTCTCCGCGGCCTGTTTCTCCAGGCCTGAGAGTCCGGCGGCGACCGGCGATACATCGACCACCAGGCGGGCCAACTGGTCGATGAACCCCACCCACAGGACCACGCCGAGTATGTTGAAGAGGACGTGGATCAGGCTGGCGCGCAGGGCGCCCCGCGGCTTGCCGATCGAGGCCAGCAGGGCAGTGACACAGGTGCCGATATTGGCGCCGAAGATCAGGGCGATCCCGACGTTCAGGCTGATCAGGCCCTGGCCCGCCATGGCAATGACCACGCCGGTGGTAGCTGCGGAAGACTGTATCAGGCCGGTAAAGACAGTGGCGACAAGGATGGCCAGAGCGGGCCGCTCCATCTGTACCATCAGGTCAAGGAAAGGCTGATAGGAGCGCAGCGGGTTCATGGCGCTGCTCATCAGGCCCATGCCGAAGAACACCAGGCCCAGGCCCATGATCATGGTGCCGTATTGCCTGACCTTGTCCTTGCCGGAGATGAAGAGCATGGCGAAACCGACGGCGATCATCAGCAGCGACAGCTTGGTGACCTTGAAAGCGATGAGCTGGGCAGTCAGCGTGCTGCCGATGTTGGCTCCGAAAATAATACCCACCGACTGCGATACCGAGAGGATACCGGCGGTAATGAACCCCACGGTCAGGACCGTGGTCACCGACGATGACTGGATGATGGCGGTGACCACGGCCCCGGTGAATGCACCCATGTAGCGGTTGGTGGTCAGCCGCGCGATAATGTCTTTCAGGCGGTCCGCGGCCAGGGCTTTCAGCGCGTCTGCCATCTGCTCCATGCCGAAGAGGAAGAGGGCCAGCCCTCCCAGCAGTCCCATGCCCATAGTCCAGAGGTCGAGCTCCCCGGACCCGGCTCCGGCCGCCTTGCCCTGGGCCAGCGCCTCGGCCCCGGCCCAGGCAGCGATGATCAGCGCCGCCGCCACAATCACGGTCCTGCGCAGCCGCTGCCGCATTATCATACTTCTATAGTCTATCTTCATGGCTGACACCCTCATTGAGAAGACCCTCCTTGGCTGCGAACCGCTAATACCGGACAGGCGCTGGCACGGATAACACTCTCCGCCACGCTGCCGATCATCAGGCGCTTGAGTCCTCTGTGCCCGCTCGTACCCATGACTATCATCTCGGCCTTTTCCTTTTCGGCCGTGCGCACGATCTCATCGGCAGGCAGACCGGGAATGATCCGCACCTCGAACTTCTTCCATTCCTGCAGGTGCTCCGCCACGAAGTCATCCATCATTGCGGAAGCCGCCTCTTCCATATTACTGAAAACCGGCTCGCCTGCTTTCCTGGAAGAATAGAAGCCGGGTGCCTCGGCCGGATCGTGGATGACGTGGAGCAGCAGCAGGTCTGAACCGAACTGCCTGGCGAACTTGAGAGCGTAGTGCAGTGCTTGTGCGGACCCGGCGGAAAAATCGATCGCTACGAGTATTTTCTTCATGACCATTACCCCGGGATTGGAAATTATTAGGACGGCGAGCTGGTTGCCCAGACCTCCGATGAGTGGGAAAGACTTGAAAATTGCGAGAAGGTAGAAAGATCCGTTTTCCTGAGGAGACAACCTTTTCACCTTACCATATTTTTTGTCCCCGGGTCAACAAGATTTTCCAGGACCGCTGCCGGGGCCGGCCCTTCCGCCCGGTTCGAAACCGGTGTCCTCACCTTCCCTGACCGGACGGCGACAAGCGCAAGACGATTGACCTTCCCACAGAATAGTTGTAACATTGTGCAAAACCGGGTGCACGCATGGCTCAGCAACTAAAAATTCAACCCAGGGATGGCACGGATCATGTCGAAAATCACCTTTCTGGGAGCCACCGGTACAGTAACCGGATCCAGGTTCCTCCTCCAGGCCGATGACAAAAACATCCTCGTGGACTGCGGGCTCTTCCAGGGCCTGAAACAGAACAGGCTCAGGAACTGGGAGCCGTTCCCCTTCC
>JAFGTO010000474.1 GCA_016934095.1 Candidatus Glassiibacteriota bacterium | reverse complement strand
GCAGGTGCGGCCCGCAAGTCGAAAAAATACGGCACTCCCGGCCCGGCGCTGCTGCTGCAGGCGGCCTGGACCAGCCTGCTGCTGGTTCTCGGCACTTTCAGCCAGCTTCTCACCTACTGTGGCTTCATGCTAAGCCTCTTCACCGCCCTCACAGTGGCCTCAGTTTTCGTGCTCAGGCACCGGCGGCCGGACCTGCCCCGGCCCTATCGGGCCTGGGGTTACCCGTTTACTCCGGCCCTTTTCGTGGCGGTGGCCCTGGCCATGATGGTTTTCGCCGTGATCACCAGACCGGTCGAGTCGCTGATCGGGCTGCTGATCGTGAGCGCCGGGGTGCCGGTATACTTTTACTGGAGTATCAAAAAACGCCGGACTGAAAACCAGCAAGGATAAATACTGTCAAGCTGAAAAACTCAAGGAGGGCAGCTATGCCGGGATTTTTTTTGCATCCGGGAAACCTCAAGTGCTTGTTCCCGGCCGTGGGGCTGGCTCTGGCCGTGCTTGTCAGCTTCCCTTCCGGCAGCGCAGCCCAGGCGCGCTATCAAGGCCGGGACAACTGGCAGATGCCGGACAGCGTGGTGGCGGTGCTCGGAATCGAGGCCGGAGAAGTGGTAGCCGATATCGGTGCCGGGAGCGGCTATTTTGCCAGTTATCTCTGCGCGGCGGTTGGGCCGCAAGGCCGTTACCTGGCGGTGGACATCGACACCGCGGCCTTGGGCCGGCTGGCAGAGCGCGCGGCGGCACTGGGCCTGACCAACCTGGACACCGTGCACGCCGCAGTGGATGACCCGCTGCTGCCTGACGGATCTGTCGGCCTGGTTTTTTTCTGCAACACCCTGCACCACATTTCCGGCCGTGCGGACTACCTGAAACGGCTGAAAGCAGTGCTCAAACCCGGAGGCCGGGTGGCAGTGGTGGATTTTTTCCGCAAAGACCTGCCGGTGGGGCCTCGCGACCCGGGCCACAAGCTGTCGCGCCAGGAGGCGCTGGAAGCTTTGCGCAAGGCGGGCTATGTCATTACTGCGGAATACGACTTCCTGCCCTACCAGTATTTCCTGGTGGCCGGGCCGGCCACGCGATGACCTGCACCGGCAGGGGATGAATTCGGCGACTCCTTAGAATTCCGGCTTGAAAAGCCCGACAGCCGAGTTCCAGAGGATGTCCTCGAGCACCGGCAGTTTCAGCTCCATGCGGTCGATAGTCTCGAGGGCCTGGTCGTAATGCCGGGCTCCGCCCAGGGGAGCATCCGTGCCGAAGAGGATCCTCTTGCTGGAGAGGATGCCCAGACCGCGGCGCAAGGCCCAGGGGTCCACCCAGCTCGTGTCCACATAGAGGTTCCTGGACATGGCGGCCATGATCATCGTCTGGAGGTTGAACGCTCCGTGGTGGGGACCTTCCGACAGACCGGCGTGGCCCATGATAATCGGCACCTCCGGAAAACGGCGGGCCATGTCCAGGGCACGCACCGGCAGGGAAAACTCATCGTGGGCCGTGTGCACCAGTACCGGCACTCCCAGGTCCCCGGCAAGTTTCATGAAAGGGTAGACTGATTTATCGTTGAAATGGAAGCGGTTGAGAAAGGGATGGAATTTCAGCCCGACAAAACTCTCGGTATTGATACACTCTTTAGCATTATCCAGAGCAGCTTTTCCCTCACCCGGATTGACCCAGACCAGACAGGCGAAGCGGCTCGGGTAGCGGTTGCGTGCCTTGGCTGCCTCGCGGTTAGCCTCCTGCTGGCTGGAAAGGCCTCCCGAGATGCTGCTGATTATCGCATGTTCGATACCGGCTTCTTCCATGGCCCCGATCAACCCCTCGGCGGTAAACTCCCTCCCGTCCGGCGCAGTCCCGACATTGGCGTAAACATCGATAACACGCTTGACCTTGCCTAGCTCAGTAGAGCGAAACTTTGTCGCTCTTGAAACCATGGTAGTTTCTCCTGGAAGAGTAAGCGAATATCCAGGTCATTCCAGGCCCGAACAGGATGAGACCGGCCCAGCCGACCAACTCAAGATTGCCATAGCCTGGAACCCGGACCTTGAAAATATGCGGGGCCGCTACTTCAATATAAGCACTGCGGGAACGAGTGGCAAGCCGGGGGCTTCCTGCCACCTTGACCCCGAATTACCGTCATCCGGGGCAAGTCTGTAAAACCCTGAGCACCGCCACCTCTTGCAGGCTGTGCGCGAGACAGGCTAAAAATCTCCGCCCAGAGTCTCCAGCCTTATCTGGGGCAGCGAGTCCAGGCGCACTACCAGCCGCCCGGCGAACTTTCCTCCCACTATGCCGTACTTGCCCTCGTCGATCCAGCGCCGGATTGTCGATGGTGAAACCGGGATCGGCATGCAGTCTGCCGCCTCGGAGATGGTGACCCATTTCACCTGTGTCTTTCCCTTGGCATCCATTGTCCCCCCTGGTTGAACTTTTGTCTTGACAGTCTTCGAGCCTGGAAACAGCTTTTATCAAAAGTATTACTTACGGAAAAATTCTCCGGCTAAAACTTGACTTTGCCACAAAACTATTATAAGGTTATCGATAGAGATGCGTTTGCCTATTTTTAACACATATTGTACGCTTTTTAGATATTTTATTTCCCCTAAGGCGCTACTGCAGAAAATTACATAATTGAAAGAATGGACTGTTAATGCTAGTTGATTAATAGTGATTAAATTGTGCTCAATATTAGCATATTAATCATCTTTTGTCAAGTATATATTTGATATTGTACATTTTTCTTGAGCGACCAACCTTCTGAACGAGTCGAGGCTATGCCTGTCAAAACCGAAATAACTTCCCGTAAGCAGACTCAAGGCATGGAGATCGAGCAGCGCTTCGCCTGCCTGCTGGCCCTGATGAAAGAGCGCTACCTGGCCTCCGGCTATGAGCTGGATGATGTACACCTGGCACAGATCCTGGGCGTGCACGAGGGCGTGCTGCGCAAGGGAAAGAAAAACAGTGTCTCTCCGGCGCTGTCACAGGCGGCCGGCCGGGTATGGAGAATCAACCTCAACTGGCTGCTGCTCGGAGAGGGGGAGCCGCCGGAGAAGTCCGGCCCCCCGTTGGGACTCGAGCGCTTACCCCTGGAAAAACGCATCGCCCGGGGAAAGTGGGACGAACACAAGGTCCGGCGCCTGCTGGCCGAGCGCGGACTCAGCCAGAAGAAGCTGGCCGGACTCCTGAAGACATCGGTCAACAGCGTGGGCACCCTGGTGCGCGGCCAACTGCGCGACCCTGAGATGCGCCTGCGCCTGGCCGGGCTGTTAAAGCTGGAGCCGGATTCTCTGTTCCTTACCTCCGCAGAGGCTGCCCGGAGTACGGCCGGCCTACCGGAAAAGACTTCCGCACGGCTCTACAGCATCCAGGAGTTACGGAGCGCAATGGAAGCGATGATCCATGAGCACCTGGCGCCCAGCCTCAGCGAGCATTCCCGCACGGCAAAGCAGGCGGAATTCGTGAGTTCTCTGGTCAGCATCGAGGTGCCTCCGGCGCCGGACGGGCTTACCGAGAGCGAGCGCAGCAGGTACGAGCGCAACCGGGAGGTGCTCGAGCGCTGGAGCTGCACCTCGCGGGCTTTCGAGGTGCCATCGGAGGTCGCCGGTCGCTACTGCCGGGAAGTGGTCGGTTTTTACGAGGGAGGTCAGGTGGATGACGTTGGAGGCGTTTTGCGCGATTTTCTCCAGGAAGCCTCTGAAAAGAGCGATACGGTCCCGGAGAAAAAGCCTGACAGGCTGAAACTCAAGAAGGGTGTGATCGCCATAGGAGATACCGAAATCCGAGTGGACGACCCTGAATTGCTGGCCAAGCTGCCCGAATACCTGGGCAGCAAGGCCGGCAGGAAAAGCCTGCTCGACTGGCTGCGCAAGAATGTCAAATCAAAGTGAGCCGGGCCCGGACAGGCTCCGGCCGTGTCCCCTGAACAGCCGGTATGAGAGCCGGGCGAAAAATCCCGCGCGCCCGGGCTCACTTCATGGCCGAGGTGCGGTTCGCGATGTCGGCACGGATAAATTTGATCAGTCGCTCGCGGCTGCCGCTGTCTTTCAGGGCCTCGATCAGGAGGTTGATCAGCTCCTCCTCGACCGCCACAGGGTCGCTCCGGCCTTCCGCCACCAGCAATGGGGTTACCGACTGTCTTTCGGCTCGTGATAATACCAGGTCGGCTTTGGCGAGCAGCTGCAACATTATCGCTGCATGGCGCTTCATCACTTCCAGCCGCCCCGGGTCGATCGAGTCGCTCAGCATCGTACCGGTCCCCTGTCGCAAAAACTCCCGCCGCACCCCTGCAGCCTGCATCGCCTCCGACACTTCCGGCGGCAATCGATCGGTCCGCTCGCGGGAAAGGCCCGCCAACGTATCTGCCCTCAGTCCCAGGAGATATTCCAGGTCCCGCGGTTCCGTACAATGGAAATGGCGCATCACTTCGACCACCCGGTCCAGCACGGCCGGCCGCGCTTGTCCGGCTCTTTTTGATTTCACACACCGCCTCCGGTGGAAAGGAAGGGATAACCTCAAGTCTCTTTAGCCCGAATTATTCATAAAAATATCGCCTGGATTTGATAACTTAAAGCATCGAAACAGGTTTAGAAGTAAATCAAATCACCCGGAATTATATTTTCTCTCATCGGTTCGACTTGAACTGCGTGGCGATATTTTTACCTTCGGCTCGCCTGCTTTGCCCGATCGGCTGCGTCATCTGCGGCTCGCGGTACGCTATAGTACAGCTTCACCG
>JAFGTO010000473.1 GCA_016934095.1 Candidatus Glassiibacteriota bacterium | reverse complement strand
TGTGGGCGCGGTGAGTGTCGGGCTGGTCTCCGCTGGTGCGATCTCCCTGGGGCTGCTGGCGGCAGCGGGCGCGGTGGCCCTGAGCTTCAGGAGGAGCGCGGGCGCCATAGCCATAGGCAGCCGGGCCAGCGGCGCCCTGGCCATGGGCCACGAAGTGGACGGCGGGATCACTTTCCGCCTCCACGGGCACGACCCGGAAGACTGTGAAGAATTCGCCTGAGGGAGTCCCGGCCGGGTACAGGCTGATCAGAGGCAGGTTACTGCCGAGGGCAGCGTGTTGAAAAACACGAATTTCGGGGAATACAACTGCTAACGGCAATTCCGGGAGGCTTTGCTCAGTTCTTTTTCCACGTCCTTTTAGCGCTTGACTTCTTTGTCCCTCGCACAGCGAAAGCCGATGTACTGGTTGCTGCTGATCGGGTAGTGGCCGTCCCGGCTGAACAGCGAGGGATCTGTATCGTTGATATAGTAGCTCCCGCCGCGGTAGACCCTATAGAGCCCCTGCCGCCCCGGCGCCCCGCCGATCCAGGCATCCACCCACTCCGAGACATTACCCACCATGTCGAAAACCCCGAACGGGCTGGCATCCTCAAAAAAACTGCCGCCCGGCGCAGGCCCACCCAACCCCTCGCCCCAGGTGCTCGCCCCTCCGGGCCGGTAGCTGTCGCCCCAGGGATACTTGCCCGGGGCATCGCCGAACGCCGCCCGCTCCCATTCCTGCTCGGTGGGCAGGCGCTTGCCTTCCCAGGCGGCGAAACGGACCGCATCCTCATAGCTGACATTCACCACCGGCAAGTCTTCCCCGCCGGGGGGCGGCACACCGTCTTTCCAGTGCCTGGGAGGCTTGTGCCCTGTGGCGGAGACAAAATAAGCGTATCGCCGGTTGGTCACCTCGTAGGTGTCGAGGTAGAAGTCTCGCAGGCTGAGGCTGTCCCGGCCGGCAGAAACCAGGACCATGCCTGCCGGGACATAGTCGAACCAGCCGGGCCGGAGCTCGAGCTGCAGGGTAAGGTCCTCGCCCGGAGTGATAACCGCCGTGTCCACTGCTGAACCGAACCCGGGAAGGCTCACCCGCACCACGTGCCCGCCCGCCGCCAGGCGGGTCAGGCGCCAGGGAGTGAGCTTGCCGGTATAGACCCCATCGATGTAAACGCCCGCAGCAGAAGGATTGGAACTAACCAGCAGGCTCCCGGGGTGAGGCTCCAGCCTCACCTCTACCGTGGTATCCTGCGCGGAATCGATGACCAGCCTGTCCTGCAGGGTGCGGTAACCGCGCTTGCTGGCGCGCAGGCTGTGCACGCCGGCAGGGAAGTCCTCCAGGGTGACCGTGCCGGTGCCGGCAACGGTCAGCTCCAGGGTATCTATCAGTAAAACGACATCCGGCTGGCCGGTAACGATGGTCAGCCGGCCGGTGCGGCGCTCGAGCTTGAAGCTGTATTTTTGCAGGGTCCCGGGGACGGCTTCCACCGAGTCGGCCACCAGCTCGTATCCCGGCAGGTGGAGCACCAGCGGGTGACTGCCCGGAGCCAGGTGAGCCACCCGCACCGGGGTCCTGCCCACGTCCAGCCCGGCCAGCGCGGTCAGCGCCCCGGCAGGCGCGCTCTCGACCAGCACCGCGCCGAAATCTTTTTCCGCCTTATCCAGCGCCGATGAGCCGGGTTTTCCCCGGCTCCCGGAAGAAATGTCATCCAAGCCCCGGCCCACTGCCGAGACCACTGTCGAGCCGGTCCCCAGGCCTTTGGCAGCCTGGGGGATCAGGGGCACCAGCCTGCAGGTCCGGTCATCCAGGTCGGCCACTTTTACCCGTGCCGAGCGTACCGGCTCAGCGGACCACTCCGGCCGGCTGCCCTGCCTGGCAGCCAGGTCCAGCACTGTCAGCTCCTGGCCAGGCAGCAGGCCGTCCGCCAGGCCCAGGTCAGCGGTCAGGGTGTCTCCCCGCACGCCGACCACCTGCCCGGTGAGCGGGAAATGGGCCAGCACCTTGCGGGCCAGGCTGCGTACCGCACCGCCCAGGCTCCCCGGCCCGGCCGCATGTTCGACCGCTTCGCCGGCCAGCGCCACGCCGGTCTCGGCATCCACTACCCGGGCGGTCAGCACCAGAAGGCTGTCCAGCCGTGAGACACTGCCGGTAAGCACCCGCCGGCTCTCCAGCAGCTCGCCCAGACGGAGCAGGTTTTTCTCGGCCATCAGGTCGCGGAAACGGGCCGAGCTGCGCTGCAGGCGATAAAGCCTGCCGGTTTCCTCCAGCAGGCGCAGCCTCCTCGAGCCGGCCAGCTCGGCACGCATAATCTCGGTAACTCCGGCCGCCACTGAGCGGTCCACCCCGATAGCCTCGAACTCATCCACGGAGAGCAGTATCCCCTGCTCCCGGGACTGGGCCGCCGGGGCGCCGGCAAACAGCAGAGCCAGGAAAAATCCTGCCAGGTATCTGTAATGAGGGAAATTCATGGTTGATAATCGGCGGCGTGGCTGTAATCCCGCCGGGCCTGCCCGAAGGTCCTGCCCAGCTCCTCCCGGGCCTCTCCGGCGAACTTGTCGAAAACCTCGTCCCGCAGCCTGCGCCTCGCATCACCCGCGGCGCGCTCCGGGTCCGGGCCGAACCCCTTGGCGGTCAAAACTTTCTGCACCAGCACAGTATTGCCGTCCGGGCCGAGCAGGCTGATCGCCGCTGACCAGCGGCTGAGGCAGAAACCGGTCTCCAGGTTGTCCGCCTGTTCCTCGCGGCAGCGGGCGGACAACAGGGAAAAGACCCCGGCAGGCGCGGCCCGGGCAACCGGCCGGAAGCCGTGTTCCAGCATGGCCTCCGCCAGCGATGCCTCGAGCTGGGGGTCCTGCCAGGTGCGCCCGTCATCCAGGCTGCTCATCTGTACCGGCCCCACCGCCACCCACCCCAGGCCGAGGCCCAGCCGGCGGGCTGCGCTGAGCAGGTCAGTCCTCAGACCGCCGTACCCGGCACGCCTGCCTGCGGGCAGCAGGATCGCTACCGGGCCCGCGAGTTGCTTGAGTCCCTGCAGGTAACAGTCCAGGGCCCTGTCAGCATCGCTTGCCGACTCGAGCCCGGCACCCTCGGCCAGCAACTCTCCGGCCATTGTTACCCGCCTTGCCGCCTCCTGTTCCATCCGGGCTTTTTCCAGGTCCAGCGAGCGCCTTGGGTAACGTACCAGGAGGCTGGCGTTGTAGCGGGTAGCCAGGCTGTCAGCGGTTCGGTAATAGACTGTCTGGTAATAGGTCTCGAGCCTTTTCAGGCCGGCCACCCGCGCCTCGCCGTCAAAGGCCAGCCGGTCCTCGAGCAGCAGCTCCGCCTCGCGGCGCAGGCGCTCGTAGGACACCGAGGCACTCAGCCCGATCATGGACACGACCTGGCGCAGGGCATCGGCCGCTGCATCCTGCTCGGCGCCCTCGAGGGTGGTCGAGCCGGTGGCCCGCCCGACGAAGTACAGGTACTCCTCGTCAGCAGCGGGCACCTTGACGGTCCATTTCGGCGCCCTGCGCTCCGAGGCTTCGACCCGGATGCGCGGGGTGGAATCCGCAGTGGCGCCGGCAGCGCTCAGCAGGCAGCAGGAAGCTGCCAGCAGGGCCTGCAGCAGGACCCGCGGGTATTTTTTCAGGGGAGTTTCCATCGGCCGCTCAATAAGTCGGCAGGCCCTTGTCCAGCTCTTCGGCGAGCGCTCCGGCTTCCTTGTCGTTCTGTTGCCTCGTCTCGGCCGACCTCTCGCTGACAGCCAGGGCCACCGCCTTATCGAACTCATCCTTGGGGTAGCGCACCAGGGTGTACACGTTGTAAGCGTAGCGCACTCCCTCGGCAGTAGTCCGCTCCACTTTCTCGGTGTAGCTCTCCAGCTCCTTGACCCCCATGGCCACAGTCTTGCTGAGAATCTTCAGCCCGTCCGAGGTGAGGCTGCCGATGTCCTCGCGCTTTTCGGCAAGGCCGTGCTCGACACGGGTTTTCTTGTAGTCCACCAGGCCCTGGGCCTGGATCATCTCGAGCACCTGTCGGATAGCATTGGAGCGGGCATCGGTGAGGCCATCCTCCAGCGAAAGCGCATGGGTCTTGAACCCGCGGAAATAGTAGTATTCCTTGTCTTCCTTG
The DNA here is from genome assembly GCA_016934095.1 of Candidatus Glassiibacteriota bacterium. Taxonomy (GTDB): domain Bacteria; phylum Gemmatimonadota; class Glassbacteria; order GWA2-58-10; family GWA2-58-10; genus JAFGTO01. Next base: position 1,412 of record JAFGTO010000473.1, on the reverse strand, counting down.
GGGATCTTGTACACCCACTTGGGGGCGTCCCCGCTCCTGTCGATCACCCGCTCGCTGCCGATCACCGACATCTGGCTGCCCGAGCAGCCGGCCAGGGCGATCACAGCGACACTCAGTGCCAGGATGATTCTGCCGGGAGTAAACATGGCTCCTCCTTGGTTAACCGTACAACCCGAAAATAAGTGTTGGTTTCTCTCTCGATTCCGTTCGAGATCGGACCGGAAATGCTGCACCCGGAAAGGGAGCAAAAGGCGTGCCATTGCCGGAGTCCCGTATCTCAAGGCTCCGGCTGCGGAAAGCCCTTCAAAAGGCTGTGCCGGGTGGCATTTTTTTCCCTCGTCTCCAGTATGGCTCTGCCGGACAGCGCCGGGCGCGCCCCCGGCCCGCTGTCTGCGCCGCTCGCGCGCAAGCGGGCCGGAGCGGAAAAATCGCCTTGCCAAGCGGGTAAGCCGGTTGTATAATGGACACCTGAAAAACAGATGCCGCTACGGGGCGTTGAGGTATTTATGCAACGACCCTTTAGTCCGGTAAAGACAGCGAAAAAAAACGAGATACTCGTGCAAGAGATACGTTTTCACGGCAGAGGCGGGCAGGGGGCGGTGGCAGCCGGCAACGTGCTGGCCGCCTCGCTTTTTTCCGAGGGCAAGCATGTCCAGGCCTTCCCCCATTTCGGGGTGGAGCGCCGCGGCGCCCCGGTGGCCGCCTTTGTGCGTTTCGATGACCATCCTGTAGAACTCCGCTGCCACATTTACACTCCGGACTACGTTATAATACTCGACCCCTCGCTGGCGGAGTCCCCCTCGGTGGTCGAGGGGCTGAAAAAAGGCGGGAAAGTGCTGGTCAACTCCCACCGGGGGCCGGAAAATTTCTCCGGGCTGGGGGATTTCGTCATCGCCACGGTGGATGCCAGCTCGATCGCCCTGGAGAACAAGCTCGGCTCGATTGCCAGCCCGATCGTCAACACCGCCATCCTGGGAGCCCTGGCCCGCTTCACCGGCATTGTCTCCCTGGACTCGGTGATCGCCTCGGTGGCCGAATTCATCCCGGTCAAGACCGGGGAGAATATCACCGCGGTCCGTCAATCCTATGACAGAGTGGTGCTGCCGGCCGGGACCTGAGGCCGGATTAAATGCCGGGAGGCTGCCCGCGAGCCCTGTGGCAGAGGCGGCCGCCCTTTTTTGCGGAGAAAGACCCTGGCAACGATAGTCAAAGTAACCGGACTGAAAACCCTGCCTCCGGTCTCGATGAGCCTGGATGACATGCGGTGGAACCACACGGGCGACTGGAGCTTTTTCGCCCCGGTCCACCGGGACAAGACCTCTCCCTGCGCCGCCGACTGCCCGCTGGGCGAGCCGATCCAGCAGTACATGCACTGGGTCGGGCAGGGCGAATACCGCAAGGCCTGGGAGATG
>JAFGTO010000472.1 GCA_016934095.1 Candidatus Glassiibacteriota bacterium | reverse complement strand
CCCACCAGCACGTAGCTGGCTGTGCCCATGTCTCCGGGGACCAGTACCGGCTGTCCCACGGACCGGTAGGCGGAGGGGACTTCCGGCCGGCCGGGCCCGAAAGCGCGGGTGGCGCCCTTGCGGTGCACCCAGACCCGGCGGTCGCGGCCCTGGTAAGTGTGGGTTTCCAGCTTGGCGATGTTGTGGGCCACGTCGTAAACCAGCCGCGCCTTGAGGGTGGCCGGCGACATCCTGAGGGTGTGCTGTACCGACTCGACCGCTCGGTGCATCAGCATCTGGCGGTTGGCCCAGCCGTAATTGGCAGCCGCGGCCATGGAGGCGATATAGCGCCGGCCGGTGTCGCTGTTGACAGGGGCGCAGGCAAGCTGGCGGTCCGGAAGCTGGAAGCCGAGCCTGTCGACCTGGCGGTTCATCTCGTTCAGCGAGTCCTCGCAGACCTGGAAGCCGAACCCGCGGGAGCCTGAGTGGATCAGTATCACGAACTGCCCTTCGCTCAGGCCGAAAGCTGCCGCGGCTTCCCGGTCGAATATCTCCTCCACCTCCTGCAGCTCTAGGAAATGGTTGCCGCTGCCCAGGGTACCGAGCTGGTCCCTGCCGCGGGTATAAGCCCGGTCGCTGATCACCGCGGGGTCTGCTCCATCGAGCCGGCCGGCCTCCTCGCAGTGCTCCAGGTCTTCCTCGCCGCCGTAGCCCCTGGACACCATCCAGGCCGCTCCCTGGGTAATTACCTTGCCCAGCTCTTTGGCTTTCACCACCAGGTCGCCGCCTTTACCCACCCCGCAGGGCACGTCGCGGAACAGGCCGGCCACCAGGTCGCGCACCCGCGGCTTGATTTCCCCGTAACCCAGGCCGGTGGCCACCAGCCTCACTCCACAGTTGATATCGTAACCCACTCCACCGGGGCTTATCACTCCTTCCCCGGCATCCATCGCGGCCACTCCGCCGATGGGGAAACCGTAGCCCCAGTGGATGTCCGGCATGGCCATCGAGCTGCCCACCACTCCCGGCAGCCAGGCCACGTTGGCTACCTGCTGGGCCGCGTTCTCGCTGCGGATCGAGTCCACCATCTTGTCCGAGGCGTAGATCAGCCCCGGGACTTTCATCCCGCCCTCGCGAGGTATTTGCCAGCGGTATTTGTCTATTTTTTTCAGTTCCATCACGGCCTCTGCTTTAGTCTGAAATTCGTGCTTCGCTTGCTATGGCTTTTCATCATAGGCCCCGGGCAACGGAAAGTCAAGCCCGGCTGGAGGATGCCGCCACACCCGGTCCGGCAACCCTGGCAGAGAGGCTAGCGCTAGAATGACAGGCTGGAAAGAGCGTTCCGCTGGAAGGCGGCTTTACTGGTTGCAGTTATAGCAGAACGGGGGGACAGGGCTTCGGGCTCAGCCCTAAGATCGGGGAGAAAAGAACGCCCGGCGGACATTGCCGCTGAAAAAATAAATTACCCACAACATGTGCCAGAGTGCGGCGGTGGCATAAGCGCCCAGCAGGTGCAGGCTGCCGCCGCCGGCGATGGATTTGCCCAGAACCACGGCCATAGTCGCTGTCAGCACGATACCTGTCGCCAGGGCGGAGGCATAACCCGCAGACTTCATCCGCCAGAGCAGCTTGCCCAGCAGCCAGAACAGGAGGACCGCAGCCGGGACTGTCAGGATAAGCACCCGGTCGGTCCAGATCAGGTAGTTGTACTCCATCCCTCTGAACACTTTTACCAGCAGGGTGAGAAATGCATTCGCCACGATCAGCAGCGGTAGGATATAACCGTATACCGCGGCGAAGAACGATACGCCTATCGGCCGCAAGCGCCAGAGGTTGTCCTTGTGGTGGTTCCTCTGGTAGACGATATATGCCAGCAGAAGACCGAAAAAGCTCACCGCATAGGCGATGGTCATGCCGAGTACGACACTGAACCCTTTTTCCATCAAAAGGCTCCTTATCTGATGCCTGGTTAGCCGGAGGCAGATTCCACAGTTTTTCTAAACTAAATCCGGACTCAGCCTTTGTCAATCAATTATCTCACCGGCGCTTCTTGCCAAACCCGGCGGTTTGTGTTAAGATTCCCCCGGTTACTTGTCTGCCGGGTCCGTGGAAGAATAACGGTTATCGGCGAGTGCTTTCGACTCGAGGAAAACGCCATGAAAAAATCCCCGTTCATCATTTTCCGCCGTCAGTTCACCACCGGGCTGATCATCGTGATTCCGCTGATTACCACCATTTTCCTGGTAACCTGGCTGTTTCGCCTGCTGGATGGCATACTGGGCCGCTACTTCGCCCATTATTTCGGCAACTACGTCCACGGGATCGGACTGGTCAGCCTGTTGCTGCTGATCTGGCTGGTGGGTTTCCTGGGCAGGACTTACCTGGGGGGCAAGCTCAACTCGCTGAAAGACATGCTGATCGAGCGCATTCCGCTGGTCGGGACCCTTTTCAACTCGATCAGGCAGGTGAGCGACGGCCTGCTGGAGATGAACTCCAGCAGTTTCGAACAGGTGGTGATGATCGAGTATCCCCGCAAGGGGCTCTATGCGATAGGTTTCATAACCAGCCGCAGCACCGCGGGCATTAGCGACGAGGATGGCCGGCCCGCAAGCTTCAGGATGGTCCATGTCTTTGTTCCCACCGTACCCAATCCCACCTCCGGTTATTTGCTGCTCATTCCGGAAAACGAGGTAACGCCGCTGGCCATTTCCGTGGAGGAGGCGCTCAAGCTGGTCCTCAGCCTGGGGGTCATCCATCCCGGCGAGTACAAGTTGAAAAGGGCGAGGCTCTCTACAGGAGAATGAGGGTACAGGCAGGTCGGCTGCCGGCGGAAAGCCGGAGGGTCGCACCCGGCTCAAGGGTTTTGGGGGGTAGTATGCCTTCAAGCCGGGTGCGGTGCGCGAGGTTTAGAGGGACTCCGGCTTACAGGGGCGCTTTTATAAAGCGCCCACCGTAACTGTAAGGGAATCGGACCAGCTTATTCCCAGGTTATCTGTTACCTTGTAGATAATTTTAAAAGTACCCTGTGTGTTGAAAGTTCTGTTGCCGGGGACTGCCACCGAATCCGGCAGGATGCCGCTGTTCCCGTAATCCCATTCCCGGCGGACGACTGTTCCGCCCGGGTCCGAGTCTTTGGCTGCGAAAGAGACGATGCCGCCTGCAGAGATGGTTACGTCCCTGTCGGGTGAGATGATCTCGGCGGTGGGGTGGAAATTCGCCAGTACGGTCAGGATCCTCCAGGCGGAATAGCTGTCTCCCCTGTCATCAGCGACCGTGTATAGTATACGGATAGTGCCGGGAACATTGATAAGCTTGGGGCCGATAACCGCGGTCGTGTCGGTCGCGGGATCGATGCTTTCGAGCAGGCCGTTGCTCCAGCTGCGGGAAACCACCTGGCCGTCAGGGTCAGAGTCCTCTCCGGCAAAAGATACCCTGCACCACTGCACCACTACCGTATCCCGGCTGGGATTGATGATCCTGGCCGTGGGCGGGTCGTTGGGCGGTATGGGTTCCACCAGCACCCTGGCCGAGTCGGAAGCGGAGGCCCCGGCGCTGTCGGTTACTGTCAGGAACACCCAGTAAGTGCCCTCCTGGTCCAGGCGCAGGAAACCGGGCGGCTCGAAAGGAGCCAGGACCACGGGCTCGCCTGGGTCGGGGCGATAGCTCCACTGAGTTGAGACCTCGGTACCGTCCGGGTCCTGCCCGGTCCCGTCCAGGGGAACGCTGTCCCCGGCGGCAATCGTAGTATCGCCGGACATGGAGGTGATCTGTGCATAGGGAAGCTGGTTCGATTCCACGGTAACCGATACCGAGTCGCCGGCCTGGGCGCCGTGGTTGTCTGTTACTGTGTAGCGCACCTTGAAAGTGCCGGGTGTCAGGAAAGTCCTGCTCCCGGGCTGGGCGGTGGAATCGGCCACCGGGTCGAAAGTGATTCCGCTTCCCTGCTCCCAGGACCAGGCGCGGGCGGCTATCACGCCGTCGTCATCCCCGTCCGTGGCAATGAACTCTATCGACACTCCCCGGGCCACAGTGGTATCGGCCGCCGGGGAAGTAATGTCGGCCGTGGGCGGCTGGTTCTGGTTCACGGTAACCTCTACCGTGTCGGCCGACTGCCGGCCCAGGGTGTCCTGTACCGTGAACGATACGCTGAATACGCCGGCCTGGTCGAACCGGCGCCAGCCCGGTGCATCCACAGAATCGGCCTCGAGGCCGCTGTCCTCTCCGTAATTCCATGCCTGCCACTCGAGAGCCACTCCCGCAGGGGTGATACCGGCTTCGAAGAAAATACTGTCTCCCAGGACCACGGTTGTTTCCGCCGCCGGGGAGATAATCTCCACCACTGGCGGAGGCGGGGGCGGCAAGGTGTCGTTGACTGTTACCGTAACCGTGTCCATACCTGCCGCCCCGCGTGAATCGATTGCCCGGAAGATGATCTGGAATTCACCTGGATAAGCCGGCTTGCGCCAGCCGGCTGCGGCCGCCGAGTCGTGGTAGGCCTCGAGGCCGCTGCCTTCAGGGTATTCCCACACGCGGGCCACTATCTGGGCAACGGTTTCGATTTCCAGGGCTTCGAGGAAAATGCTGTCTCCGAGGCT
>JAFGTO010000471.1 GCA_016934095.1 Candidatus Glassiibacteriota bacterium | reverse complement strand
TGCGCCCTGGGGCTGGCTACTCCCACGGCCGTAATGGCGGCCAGCGGCAGGGGAGCCACTCTGGGCATCCTCTTCAGGAACAGCGAGGCCCTGGAGCGGGCGCACAAGCTCTCCATCGTCCTCTTCGACAAGACCGGCACCCTGACCCGGGGAAAGCCGGTGCTGGAAACCTGGCTCCCCCTGGCGGAAGAAAAGGCGGAGGGCGAGTTTTTGGCCCTGGCCGCTTCGGCCGAGTCTGTGTCCGAGCACCCGCTGGCCTGGGCCGTAGTGGAGGGTGCAAAAGCCAGGGGGCATACCCTGACCGAGCCGGAGGATTTCAGCTCCAGCGCGGGCCTGGGAGTGGAAGCCGTTGTCGGCGGCCGGAGCGTGCGGGTCGGCAGGGTCGAATGGCTGGAAAGTAAAGGGGAGCAGCTTGAGCGGCTGCAGCGCTCCGCCGGCCGGCTGGCCGGACAGGGTAATACGGTAATCGCGGTCGCGGTGGACGGCAGCCTGGTGGGCTTGATCGGTATGAAGGACAGCCTGAAGGCAGGGGCCGAAAAAGCGGTGGCCGGGCTGAAAAACATGGGCATCACCCCGGCCATGATCACCGGAGACAACGAGCAGACTGCCTGGTCCGTGGCAGCCGGGGCCGGGATCAGCAAAGTTGCGGCCGGGCTGATGCCCCAGGACAAAGTGTCCGAGGTCCACCGGTTCCGTCAGGATGGCGGCCTGGTGGCCGTGGTGGGGGATGGGATCAACGATGCCCCGGCACTGGCCGCGGCTGACGTGGGTATCGCCCTGGGCACCGGCACCGAAGTGGCCATGGAAGCCTCGGACATCACCCTGGTCGGCGAGGACCTCTCCGGGGTGGCCAGGGCGGTCAGGCTCTCTAAAGTGGCCATGAAAATTATCAAACAGAACCTCTTCTGGGCTTTTTTCTATAACCTGGCCCTGGTTCCGGTGGCGGCAGGGGTGCTGCATGGCGTGCAGTGGGTCCCCTCGCTTGTCCGGGACATGCACCCGGCAATGGCTGCGGCGGCCATGGCGGCCTCGAGTATTACCGTGGTGCTCAACAGCCTGAGGCTTACCCGCGCCAGGGTTTAATACAAATTTGAGAAAATTTATAGACTGCCCCTCCCACCTTCCCAAACTTTTTATCATGTTTATATAGTGCTTTTACCGGTAATAGAGCTTGTCCCACAAATCAAGATAAAAAGTTTTGGAAAGAGAAATGGGGGTTCGGGGGAAAGGAGAAGAACCTTTTCCAAAAGGTTTTCTCCTTTCCCCTGCAATTTGCAATAAAACAAATAACTTCTAACAATCGCTCTAAGCATCATTACCGGGTCGCGCAAGGAGCCTTACTCGGCCAGCACGGCCCTGACAGGTGAGGCCTCGCTGCCGGCGATCTTCAGCGGGAAACAGAAAAGCAGGTATTCGCCTGCAGGGGTCTCTTTCAGGTCGATGTTCTCCAGGATCAGGATGTTGTTTTGCGCTATCCTGCGGTGCACGGGATAGCTGAAGTCGCCGTACCTGTCTATCGAGAAGTAATCCAGTCCTATCAGGGGAGCCTTTTTAGCTATACAGTACTCTGCAGCTTCCAGGCTCAGGCAGACATAGTCTTCCGAGAAGACCGGAGCCCTGACCAGGCCGCTGAGCGAGTTTGCTGTCCTGAACAGCAGGGCCGCGCCCTCCCGGATGGCTTTGCTCTCGAGCTCCTGACGCGTTACTGTAAGCGGGTCGTCGATATCTATCACCTGGACCGGCAGGACAAATTTCTCCGGCGGCCAGCTCTCGGCAGTCTCCGCTCCCTGGATAAAGTGGGCCGGCAGGTCGAGGTGAGTCCCCGAATGACTGCTGAGAGAAATCTTGGAGACATCGGCAATCTCCCCTTTTTCGAGAGACATGGTTTTTTCAGACGTAAACGGGCTGTCGTCGGGGTAGACTGCGGTCTGGCTGCCCAGTGTTACGCTGATATCGTGGAGTTTTCCGAATTCTCTCATTCCGTGCTCTTTTCTGAGATAGGCAGGTGTGGCGTCTTCTGTACCATAAATAGGTTCTATCCAACTCTATAAGCTGAAATAATAGTCCTTGATTTTTCTTGCAATCAAAGCCCTTCTCAGCTCGAGAAATTCCTCATATCTGTCTGCATTCATCCCGAATACTGCCTCAGGCACGCAGTTCATGCGCATGTTTTCCAGCAGCTCGCTGTAATCGTTTATGTTTCCGTATTTCTTTTTACCGCCGTTACACTGGTCCCTTAGCTCATTGAAATAGACGTCCGGCGCTTTTCTGCCGATCTGGATATTTATCTCCGATTGCATCATCACGTAATTAGCCACCTGGTTGTACCTGCTCCGTGTCATGCCGAAAGACTTGAGATATTCCCGCGGGAAAATGTGATGTATATCACCCCTGAATGTTATCAAGTCTTTGACGGTAATATCTTTAGAGGCAAATCCTTTGTCATTCTGCTTGGCCTGAGCTGCAAGGTATACATTGAAGTATGGGCTGCTGGACACAGAGGTGTTAAGGCTCTGGATCAGGGCAAAATCCCAGAAGGCCTCGGACAACTCGGCCCTTTCCATATTATCCATATATTCCTTAATGCTGCGCTCCGAGATCTGCTTGATATCGAAGTCAAACGTGGCCTCCGGGGAGCCCGAATACCTGCCTGTGAGGATGGAAAATACAAACCACCTGCGAACATATCTTTCTATATCGCCCGCAGAATACTCCTGTGATTTGAGTTTGAGGTATAGTATATAGGCAAAGTTAAGGGAGTTCTGAGAACGGATGAGCGAAGATGAGATAAAGCCTGCTGAATTGAGGATCATCAGAAAGCACCTGAATTTTATCTCGTTCATGAAATTTAAAATACCCTTTTCAAGCTTGGCAAAAGATTCCCTGGCTATCTCATCCTCATAGGTTCGCGTTTCAAAGTTCCTGCCTGATAAAAGGCTGACCAGATCGGCCAGCCTTCCGCGGTTGAACTCGGATGTGAAAGCCACTCTGAGAAGATCGTTGTAGTCCGGGTCGTAGAGGTCGTCGTTCTCATTCTTGAGCCAGGACATCTTCTTGAAATAATCTGTCTCGGTAAAATTCCTGTCAGTCTCGACCAGAGTAGAATAAAATTCCGGGGCAACCGCCAGGTGGCAGAAATAATCGATGCATTTCCTTAGAGTCGGGCCGCCGTAACGCTCGTTAGAGGCGATCTTGGACATGGCGAAATCGGCCTGGCTGAGCACTACTCCCGCCGAGTTGATACGGATGAAAATCTCGGTGACTGTCTCGATATCCAAGTCCGGATGCAGCTCGATCAAGCCAAGCTGCTTTTGGGTTATCTGTCTTAATTTTTCGAGTACGGCGCCGATCTGCTCTTCATCGGCATCCGGGTTGTTTAGGCAATATTTTTTCACCAGTGCAAAGATGCCTTCATTACCTGAAATCACTGGAGCGATGTCCTGTATCCAGGCGCTGTCTTTGCCGATCGCGGGGTTAAACACCTCGAAGGTTTCTTTAATGGGATGGAAAGCAATCTGTATCCTGACTTTCCTGTAGTCCCTGTTCACCACCTGATCGCCTACAACGGCGGCCTTAAGGGCGGTCACCCGCTGCTGGCCATCGATGAGGATCTTCTTGCCCTCTGCGGTCCTTCCATCCTTGAGCCTTACGTTGGGATTGCGCCAGGCTATCAGGTAGCCTATGGGGTAGCCTTGATAGAGTGAATCCATCAAATCCCGGACTTTTGAGGCATCCCAGAGAAATGGTCTCTGGATCTCGGGGATCGCTATCTCGCCTGATTTTATCGCCGCAAGGATCATCTCTATCAGGTACTGGTTTACAGAATATTTTGGGGGATTCATAGCGGACTCCTAATGCTTTTTGGAGTTTCTGTTTTTCTTCTTGATGCATAATGGTACTCATGTCTCAAGAATCATACCATAGGCCATTTTCCCATAATTGCATCGTTATCAGCCTACCTCGAGAGATTCCTGGTGCTTCTATGACAATTTATCTTCCTCACCAGGATTATCAATGATTTTCCTGGCCTGAGCAGTAATAGAGAAATACCTCCCCCCGAAAGCTACTTCGGCCATCTGAAATGTTACAAACCTGCTGTGCCCGAAGTTAGACCGGTCTCGAAAACGCTTTCAATCTCTATTTGGGGAATCTTAAAAAAAAAGAACAAATAAACTTGACAAAAAAGTATAGTATTATTAAATTAAACAGGTATTCAAATACTTCTTTACCGGATATTCGAGAGACCGATGCTTAAAGTATCAGAAGCCGCTTCACTGGCCCTTCACACCATGGTTTACCTTTCTCACCGGCCGGGCGTGCAAGTGTCCGCCAGGGAGATTGCCGGTGAGCTGGGCGTTTCCGAGGCCCACCTGTCCAAGGTGCTGCAGAGGCTCGCCAGGCTCGGCCTGGTAAGCTCATCCAGAGGCCCGAAAGGCGGTTTCACCCTGGGCAGCGGTTACCGGCAGGTCAGCCTGCTCGACATTTACGAGGCTATCGAGGGGCCGCTCCCGGACAGGGACTGTTTCCGTACCACCAGGGTCTGTACTGCGAGAGATTGTATTTTCGGCGGCCTGCTGGGTGATGTCAACAAACAGGTCAGACAATACATGTCGGCTACCAGGCTGCCAGACCTGGCCGGCGTGGCTGGAGGAGCCAATGGCGGGAATCAGGAAGGTTGTCAGGATTGACGAGGAGAAATGCGACGGCTGCGGGGTCTGCGTGCCGGCCTGCGCCGAGGGTGCGATACAGATTATCGACGGCAAGGCGCGCCTGGTGAGCGAAGTTTATTGCGATGGGCTGGGGGCCTGCCTGGGCAAGTGCCCCAGGGATGCGATTACCATCGAGGAGCGAAGGGCCGAGGA
>JAFGTO010000470.1 GCA_016934095.1 Candidatus Glassiibacteriota bacterium | reverse complement strand
TCCCGCGGGCGCGCGCCAGCTGGCCGTCCACCGTGTCCCCCAGGTTCTTGGCCTGGTAGAGGGCTGCCCCGGCCAGCAGGCAGGGGTAGCTCCCGAGGTAGAAACAGCAGGCCGCGGCCAGCCCGCAGGCCAGCGAGACCAGGCTCACCAGGTCGGCGCTCACCGGCTTGTCGAGCAGCAGGCGGGTAACCGCCGGGGCGGGCCGGTTGAACAGGTCCGCCAGGTTGAAAAAAGTGTCGTCAGGCCGGGTCTTTTCGTACTGTTGCATTGAAACCTTACCGGGAACAAGCCATACGGCACTTTAGTATTTGTTCCGGGATAAGGCAGGGATTCTCTATCCGCCCGCCATCACCCTGATTAAATCATACCAGTGCCCGGCCTGCCCGACAGCCTCCTCGAGCAGGGAACTGTCTATTGCGGTTCCCTGGTTCAGGAAAGTAATATAATGAGAAGGAAGACGGGCGTCCCTGACAGTCAAATGCAGCTCAACCTTCTTCACTTCAGGTATGACCTCCTGTCGTCTTTCGTATCCACAGATCAGCGCACCCAGGCTTCCGCCGAGAATACCGCCCAAAGCCGCACCGCCTAGGCTTAACCCTGAAGAAGTCCTGGTTATATTCTTTCCATCCACAAGTACCTCTGCAGCCAGAATGTCCCATGCGTCGTACACCGCGAAATAGACATTCCAGTATTTTTTAATCAGACAGACTTTGCCGCCTGGTTTATCGACCGCGATTCCCACCGTACCCAGGATCCCGGGAGAGAGATAGACTTCCGATGGAGAGAAGTTTTCCAGGCTGTGCAGCTTCCGTAAGATCTTTAACCTGGAATCCTGCCAGCCTGCTCTAACCAGAAAATAGAGAATGACCAATATTGCCAGGGTTACAAACAGGATCACGGTAAACATGCCTCGGCTCCAGTCAGCGGACAGGGACTGAAAGCTCCCTGCGGCCCGGACATACTGTTAGCGGGCGGATGAAAAAATCATCCCGCGGACAGGCCGCCATCGACCGGGATGACCGCCCCGGTGATCCAGGAGGAGCTTTCCTCATCGGCCAGGTAGACCACCAGCCGGGCCACGTCCCCGGCGGTGCCGACCCGGCCCAGGGGGTGGATCGGGCCGAACTTGCTGCGCCAGAACTCCAGCCCCATGGTCTCGATGGTCTCGGCGTGGATCGGGGTCTCCACCACGCCCGGGGCGATGCAGTTGACCCGGATGCCTGCGGCTGCGTGGTCAAGGGCCATCGAGCGGGTGAGCGAGATCAGGCCGGCCTTGGCTGCGCAGTAGGCGGCGCAGCCGGGCACCGACTTGAGGCCCAGGGTGGAGGCCAGGTTGATGACCGCCCCGCCTCCGCCTTCTTTTTCCATATAAGGGATCACGCTGCGGCTGACCAGGTAGACCTGTTTGAGGTTGTTGTCGAAGATGTAGTCCCAGTCTTTTTCCCCGGTCTCCAGGATACTGCCCAGGCCGTAGACTCCGGCGCTGTTGAGCAGGATGTCGATCCGCCCGTTGGCCCCGGCGGCCAGGTCGGCAGCCCGCTGGGCCTGTACCGGGTCTGCCAGGTCTGCGGCCGCCCAGGATGTGCCGCTGCCGAGGGTGGAGGCGGCATTGGCCAGTTTTTTTTCGTTTCTGCCGACCAGGAAAACCCGCACTCCCAGCTCCGCCAGGGCCCGGGCCGAGGCCAGGCCGATACCGCTGCCGCCGCCGGTTACCAGGGCAGCCTTGCCGTCAAGGGACATTTCTCTTTCTCCTCAGATGTAGATCAGGTTGGGCCCGTCCAGGGTGAGCCGCAGGATAGTGGCCATGCCGACAACTTCATCCACTGCGGAAGCTGCCTGCTCCAGCTCGAGGCCGGTGTACTGCACCGAGGCGCTGCAGGCGTAAAGCCTGACCAGGCCAGTCTCGCGCGCCAGGCGCAGCATCTCCGAGGGCGGGGGCTGGTTGCCGGAACAGATACGGCGCTTGAGCTCTTCCGCCGCCGGCTGGGACACGCAGGAGAAGGACAACTCATCCATCCTCCCGGTAACGTAGGCGTGCAGGGCCTGGAAAAAAAACACCACGGTAACCGGGCGGCCGCTGTGGGCCGCGGTCAGGGCCAGGCTGGCCACCTGGAACAGGCGGTCGTAGCCGTCCGAGTGGGCGAAAATAACCAGGGGCTGTTTGCTGCTGGTGGGGTGTTTTTCCATGGAAACAAGCTCCGCTGCAGCGAATCGAGTTGACCGCTTTTATTTGCATTGAGCCTGCAGGCCGCTCAGTCTTCCTCGTACTGGATGACCTGCACCGGGCAGCTCTCGACTGCGTTGATAATGTCCTGTTCGTACTCGGCCAGGTCCACGTCTTCTCTGACCACCGCGGCATCCCCGGCGACCTCGAAGACTTCCGGGGACTCGTCCTCGCACATCCCGCAGGCAGTGCAGCCCTCCTCGATCCAGACTCTCTTGATAGCCATATTTTTCACCTCGTACGGGTTCGTTTATAAGATGAATTAAGTATCCATAGTGGTTGTAAAAATTATTTTCAGGCTGAAGTGGGGCTGCTAATTTACAGGCACATCGAGCCTTTTTAGCCATAATTTCTTGTTCTGTTGAGAACGATAGACCTGCAATTTAGCCAGTCTGCAAGAAGATTTGCCTGCCTTTCTTCGGGCCGACTGTCATAGTATATTATTTAACCGTGCGGCCCTGTGAGTGCCCCGCACCACTCAGGCGCAGCCGCAGGCTGCGAAAACAGGGGCCGCTGTCTGAGCTGCAACATAGGAGCGTCAAAAAGACTCGTATGCCACCGTATTCTGTAGAAGCAGAGGAAGGTTCGCGAACCGCCCCTACACGCGGGCATGCCTTCGCGAGCCTTTGGAGGCGAGCGCAGGCGGGCAACAAATAAGCATGTGAAAAGCACTTATACACCATGTTTAATATAAAAATAAAGAACCAGGGCGAGTTGCGGCCCTGAAAAGGAAACGTGCCGTTTCATCATGAATGGCCAGCTTTTGGAGTGTAAGCATTCTCATCAGTAAAGCTCCGGATTGCACATGAGACAGACCGCAGGTCTTTTGATCGACTGCAAAAGCAGAAGAAAAATGCCTTTATGTCAGATTGTGCTTAAACTCAATTTTATGATTGGATGCCCGCTCGCTTACCCGTCCGGCTTTGCGCTGAGGTCAAGCGAGCGATTATAAATAAACGACTAATACATTAATCTTCAATCAGGTTTGCAGCCGGCTTGCCAGCTCGAGGGCGTCTTCGAGCCTGCGGTAGCTTTCCACCGGGTCGGCGGCCGCGGCCACGGCGGTGATCCCCGCGCAGCCGTATGCTCCGGCCCGGACCACCCCGGCGCAGTTGTCCAGGGTGATCCCGGCGATCCCATAGACCGGCAGCCTGACCGCGGAGGCGATTGCGGCCAGGCCCTGCAGGCCGATCAGGCGGGTGTCCTCTTTGGAGCCGGTGGGGAAAACCGCACCCGCTCCCAGGTAGTCGGCCCCTTCTCTTGCGGCGCGCCGCGCGGTGTCCGGATCTCGACAGGTGGCCCCGATGATAAAGCCCGCAGGCACGCAGGGCCTGACCGCAGCCACCGGCAGGTCGTCTACTCCCAGGTGCACGCCGGCAGCCCCCAGGGCCAGGGCGATGTCGAAACGGTCGTTGATTATCACCCTGCAGTCCGGGCCGGCGGCCTCGAGCACTCGAGAGGCGAAGTCGAAAAACTCCTTGGAAGGGGCCTGTTTGGCCCTGACCTGGAGCATGCTGCAGCCGGCCCGGACGAGCTCGCCGGCGAGCACGGCTGCATCCCCGGGGCTGTGCCCGAGATCGACTATCGGGTAGAAACGGCTCAGGTCGGACTCCTGCGTTTGTCAGTCTGAGAAATGGGTGGCCGGGCCACGGAGAGATTGGTTTTCCACCGGGCAGATTGCAGTATATAAAAGGCAGGTGAGAAAGCAAGCAAAAAAATACGGGGGACTTAATAATACCACAGGCTCCTCTTGACAGGCGGTTGAAATATTCATATACTAGAGATGCTCCGAAAAAAGGCAGTAAAATACCGTTGGAAAATTCTTGACAGAATCACCCAGCGGTATTAGATTGAGTTTTCTTACGACTTTTAGTCGGAATCGTTCTTTGACAATTATAGTGTGAGTGTCATGCAAAACCACGTTTGGGATGGGCCTCTTTAAGAGGCAATTTTGCAGTGAATGAACGAGGATAAGATTCTCGATGGAGAGTTTGATCCTGGCTCAGGACGAACGCTGGCGGCGTGCTTCATACATGCAAGTCGCACGAGAAAGCTTCCTTCGGGAAGTGAGTAAAGTGGCGAACGGGTGCGTAACACGTGGGTAATCTGCCTCAAAGTCTGGGATAACCTTCCTAACGGGGGGCTAATACCGGATGTTTTCATTGCCGGGCATCCGGCGATGAGCAAAGATGGCGTGCTGAACGCTGTCGCTTTGAGATGAGCCCGCGGCCTATTAGCTTGTTGGTAGGGTAACGGCCTACCAAGGCGATGATGGGTAGCCGGCCTGAGAGGGTGACCGGCCACATTGGGACTGAGATACGGCCCAGACTCCTACGGGAGGCAGCAGTAGGGAAT
>JAFGTO010000469.1 GCA_016934095.1 Candidatus Glassiibacteriota bacterium | reverse complement strand
GGCCTGCTGGAGCGGCTCGGGCGGAACACCGGGCTTTTCCGCAGCAGGATGGCCAAGGCAGGTTTCCAGGTCCCGGAGGGGACCCATCCGATAGTCCCGGTCCTTTACGGGGATGCGGCCCTGGCCGCAGAGACCGCAGAAGCCCTGCTGGCCGAGGGTATCTACGCGGTGGCTTTCAGCTACCCGGTGGTCCCCAGGGGCAAGGCCAGGATCAGGGTGCAGTTGTCGGCCGCCCATACAGAGGCCCAGGTTGAAAAGGCGGTCGAGGCGTTCAGCAGGGTGAGGGAAAAAACGGCCACCGCCGGGTAGCCGGGTCCGTTCTCCTTGAGCCGGAGACCGGCCTGAAGAGCAAAAAGACGGTAATGACCGCTTAAAGAAAGCTCCCGGCCTGAACAGGCGGCCGGGAGCTTTCTCTGGAAGCTGTGCTATGACTCCGGGGAGGCTCTACTTGCCGGAGAGGGCCGCGGCGATAAGCCCGGCGACGCGCTTGCCCGAGAGCAGCATCCCGCCGAAGATCGGCCCCATGCGGGGCCCGCCGAAAGTGGCGCAGACACTCATGCCTGAGACCCAGAGTCCCGGGAAAGCCTCGCCGGCTCTCTCGATCACGAATGCCTCTCCCGAGGCGGCATCCATGGGGCCCTCGCAGACTGGCCGGCCCTCTGCCAGGCTTTTGATCAGGCCCCGCCTGCGCAGGGTCTCGACCACAACGGCATCATGGCCGGTAGCATCCACCACCGCCCCGGCCGAGAAAGTGATCGGGTCTACCGGCAGAGCCCCGGCAATCATGGAGCGGTTGGCCACCACGCCGGTAACCCGCCCCCCGTGCAGGCAGACATCTTCTGCGGTAACCAGGTTCAGGATCACGGCTCCGGCCTTGAGCGCTTTCAGGCAAAGCGCGGCGGCCAGCTCGATTGCATCCACGGTGTAGAGGCCGCCCAGGCAGGAATTGTATCTCACATCCATCTCTTCCAGCAGCTCCAGCGCGTCTTCCTGGACCACCGCCTCGTTCATGGCCATGCCGCCGCCCCAGACACCGCCGCCCGGGGAGAGGCGCTTTTCCAGCAGGGTCACTTTCAGGCCTTCCCCGGCCAGGTAGTATGCCGCGGTCATGCCTGCCGGCCCGGCCCCGACTATAATAACATCGCCGGCGATCCGGTCGGTGAGTTTTTCGTGGTAGGCGGCGATTATCGCCCTGGAAATCCCGGTCTCATCAATTCTATTCATCTGTGCTCGGCTCCCTTGCAAACTCTGTTTCCCGGGCCGGCCCCGGCAACGGCGCAGATAAGCCCGCACCCGGCCGGCCGCGGAGAGACTAGGTCTGACGAAAGACCATTATAATACCCCTGCGGCGCCTGCTTGTCAATCAATACACCCTGCAGCACAGGAGGGCGGCCCCTGATCGCTCCCGCTTCCCGAAAAAAGCAGGGGAAAGACAATGTCGCTGGTGCAGCAGGGTACCCAGACCGCCAGGAAGAGGAAGACGGCGGCCAGGGCTGCACTGAACAGGTCCAGCCGCTCGCCCATGGCCATGGTCATGTGGAAAAGCGAAGCCCAGGTGCTCAGCAGGACGTGGCCTGCATGGGGGAATTTAGTCCTGGGCAGGAAATACGCCAGGACAATCCCGGCAAGGGCCAGGGGGTTGACCAGCCACCATTTCTCGATAAAACCGAGGTGTAGTTCCCGGTTAGGCAGGTCCATCATCCACTCGCCCAGGTAGGGGATCAGGGAATCGCTCAGCGTGGCTATGCCCACCGAGCCGACATAGCCGATCAGCAGGGTCGCCGGAAAGCCGCCCCTGCTGTGGCGCCTGTACATGCCGGCGGTGGCCAGGGCGCTGAGAAAGACGTGGAAAGGGTGCAGGTTCCAGAACAGAAG
Source organism: Candidatus Glassiibacteriota bacterium (assembly GCA_016934095.1). Taxonomy (GTDB): domain Bacteria; phylum Gemmatimonadota; class Glassbacteria; order GWA2-58-10; family GWA2-58-10; genus JAFGTO01. The sequence goes on along the minus strand of JAFGTO010000469.1, from coordinate 6,247 downwards.
CTCGGAAAAGGAGTGCTGAACCCCGCCATAGAGGATGATCGCCATGATTACCAGGCCGGTCAGGGTCCCGAAAGCGGTAAACGGCATGTGGACCTTTAGCTCCCTGCCGATTGTCCTGGCTGTTGCAGACAATTCTTGCTCTCCTTGGAATTGGCTGGCGAGTGCATTCCCCGCAGCTTGGCTCACGGGGAGTTTTCAATTACCCGGCGCGGCCGCCGGGATGATCCGGACTAAATACTCCGGGATTAAGAAAAGCTGACAGGGATAATCTAACCCATTCCCGGCCGGAGATCAATTGCTCCGGGAATGCAGCGTCCCTGGTTCCCGGTACCGGGAGAGGGGGCGGTCAGTCGAAGGCCAGGCGCAGCAGTCCAGAGAGGAAGTACAGCACCATGCCGCCTGCGGCCATGGCCCCGGCGCCGGCGAAATTCACCGAGCCGCTGATCACGCCTGCCAGGAAAAGGCCCAGGCCGAGGAAGAACAGCACGGTGCAAATCCTACCCCGGGCCGAGCGCGGGATGACATGGAAGGGCGGCCCCTCGTCGGCCCCGGTATGGGTGCGGGACTCCCAGATGCGGTCGAGCTGGCTGTTTTCCTGTGGGGGGAAGACCAGGGTGGCCGGCGGGGTAACCACCAGGGTGGTCAGGCTGCTGATGAAAATCGAGAAGAAAAAAGCGTCCGTGCCGTAGACTGAGGCCGAGATCCCGCCGGCCAGCACCCCGGCCAGGTAGCCGATCAGCACGCCCTGCCAGTTGGCGCGCTTCCAGAGCAGGCCGAACACGATGGTGATCATGAAATAGGGCATGTCGAAGATCCCCACCACGGTCAGGTAGGCAGCCACCACGTTCTCGCCGATCAGCGGGATGAGGTAGGCGAAGAAAATGCCCAGGGCGCCCGCCACGAAAGTCATGGCCCGCACCACCCGGAGGGTCTGCCTGGGTCCGGCCTGCCGTTTCAGCACCGCCTTGTAGACATCGTTGCAGAAAAGGGTGGCCACTCCCTCGAGGTTGGTGCTGATCGTGCTCAGCTGAGAGCTGAGCAGGCCGCAGGCCACGATACCCAGCAGGATCGGCGGCAGGGTGCTCTGGACCAGGGTGGGGAAAGCGCTGTCCATCTCGGTGATCCCCGGATGTATCACCGAGGCCGCCAGGCCGGGAAGGATCCAGAGCATGGCGAAAGGAGTGGTGATTATCCCGGCCAGCACCAGGCCTCTGGCCGCGCTCCTGGCATCCCGCGAGCTGAATGACATCTGCAGCAGGCCCTGGTCCGTGCTGGCCCACTGGATGCCCATGATCCAGGCCGCCAGGATGAATTTCCAGCCGTACGGCCCGCCGCCCGGCACCAGGTTCAGGTGCCCCTTGGGCAGGCTGCCCACCAGGCCGGGCCACCAGCCCACCTGCTGCATGACCAGCGGCAGCAGGATCAGGGCTCCGCCCAGCATCAGGACAAACTGTATCACGTCGGTGATGGTTACAGACCACATCCCGCCCAGGAAAGTGTAGGCGACTGCGATCAGGGCGAAGACCAGCAGCCAGAAACTGAACTGGCCGGTGAGGCGGAAGCCTTCCACCCGGGCGATCGTCATGAAAGCGATGGCCGCCGCTCGCAGCACAATGCCCAGCCAGAAAGCCAGCCTGAGCACCCAGTAGAAACCCACCAGGAAGCGGATCCAGACATTGTAGCGCATCCCCAGGAATTCCGGCACGGTCCTGATCTTCAGCCTGCGCAGGATCGGGATGATAAACAGGCCGGAAAAGACCAGGCCCATGTTCCCGGTCCAGGTCTGCCAGACTATCGAGATGCCGTACTTGTAAGCGGTCCCGCTCTGGCCGACAAAGCTGTAGAGGTTGACATTGGCGGCGGTCAGCGCTCCGGCCAGGATGAAAGGGGTCAGGTGGCGGCCGGCCACCATGAAATCATCGGCGGTGTCGATCCAGCGCGAAAGGGCGTAGCCGACCAGGAACATGCACACCAGGAAGACCGCCAGCATGCCGAAATCGACGTAGCTCATGCAGTGCTCCGGAAATAGTAGGTCGCTTTATCTCAGAGGAACCGCTCCAGACTGTATAGCTTGATGGCGTTGTCCCTCAGGATCAGCCTGGCGACCTGCCGGGCCTCCTCCAGGGACAGGTAGCCCGATTCCACTTTCTCGGTCAGGGTCTCGGCGACAATCTGCCGGGCGATCACGCTGTGCCCGTAGGCACCCTCAGGGAACAGGCAGTCCCCGCCGAAAAAGGTGATCTTGTTCACCGGCAGGGTCTCCAGCCACTTGTGCAGCCACTCCTTGGCGACGCTCACGGAGAAAACCGGCATCAGGCACATATCCAGGTAGACATTGGGATAGTTTTTCACGATAGCGGTCAGCTCGCCCATGTAGGGGAAACTCCCGTGAAAGATGACGAACCTGGTTTGCGGGTACTTTTGAAAGAGGTTGAGCAGCAGGGTAGGCCTGGCGTTGGTGATATCGTTGCCCGGGCCGAGCTGGCAGCCGGTATGGATCTGCAGGGGCAGGTGGTGCTTGCCGGCGCGCCGGACCACCTGGTGCATCATGAAATCCTCGAAAGGCCTGCGCTCCTCGCGGGTCATGGGGCGAGTGAGTATCTCAGCGAAGATTTTTTCGGCCTTCTGGCGGGGAGTGTCCTCGAAGCGGATGATCCGGTCATAGGCCAGGGCGGACTTTAGCCCCACGTAGTAACCCCGCCGGACAATCTCCTCGAAAGCCTTGTCCAGTGAGGCCAGCAGGTCGTCGAGGGTCTCGATCCGCACGCCGTACCTGGCTGCGATGGCCTGGATGTCTTCCCTGCCCGGCTGCACGAAGTTGTCCTCCAGGGTGAAGTCATCGAAGCGCTTGACCATCACGGTGCCCGGGGGAGGGCCTGCCGCCAGGCTCGAGTCCACCCAGACGATCTTGTCCAGGATCAGCAGGTCGATCCCGGCCATCTCGTGGAGGACTTTCCGGCGGAACCCCGGCTTCCTGGAGTCGATGACCCTGCGGTTGAGCTCCCGCCAGGTGGAGTCATTGATGTCCGGGACGCCGTGGATGACCCTGGCGGCGATCCGCACAGGCTGTGCGTAGGAAGTGTACCTGGTGGCCGACCAGTAGGGGGCCAGCCTGGCCCAGCGCTCCTCCGGGGCGTTTTTCGAGTCCATGATAAAGGTCCAGTCGCCCTCCGGCATTCCGGCCGACAGCAGGTCCGAGTCGGTGTTCTGGGTGAACCCCCAGGGCTGGACGATCCAGTAGAACAGGTCCATGTCCTGTTTCAGCCACAGGTCCTCGGTAACCTGGTGCTCGTGGGTGTCGATCAGGCGCACCGAGTCCACGGAGGCTTTTATTTTCCGGTAGAGGTCCGGGCGGGGCCCGGGCGGAGTAAAAGCCTCGCTCGCTCCGCTCCGGCCGGGAGAAAGAGCCAGGCAGAAGAAAACAGGAGCTATCAGCAGAAAAATGCCGGGATTATTCATAGCAGGATTCTCCGGAAGAGGTTTGGCGGAAAGGGAAACCGCCTGGAGCCATCCGAATATGGTAGATTACACCCCTTACAGGCAAGACCCTGACCTTCCGGGGCTGTCAGATGCCCGGGTACCACCTGAGGGCGTTCTCATAGTAGATTTTTCTCAATACCGCGGCCGGCAGGGCGAGTCCCCGGACCTGGAAGCCTTCCCTTACTTCCGGGACCTCAAGCTCATCGTCCGTGGCGAAGTAACTGTAGTCCAGGCGGTAGACTCTATCCATCCTGTCGAGCTGGCCCTGCAGGCTGCCGGTGGTCTCGCCGATCAGGTTGTCCGTACCGTAAAGCAGCCTGTCCTGGTAGCCGATAATGAAGCTCCTCACTTTTTCCCTGTCCTGTACCTGGAAATGGCAGACCCGGCCGGCCAGGTCCACGGCGAAGTTGGGGTATTTGTCGAGCCGCCCGGCCAGCAGGTCCACATCGAATTCCAGGCTGCCCAGGTGGCAGCCCACGACCCTGAGGCCGGGGTGCCCGGCCAGCATCCTGTCGCGCGAGTCCACCTGCTCCCAGTAGCCGGGGATTTCCGGCAGCAGGTAGCCGTGGTACTGGGGGAAATCCCTGTAATAACTCCGGTCGCCCTCGGTGGTCATCGAGTCCAGCGGCAGCCAGCAGTTGCGGGGCTCGCCGATATGGGCCACCAGGGTCTTGCCCCGGGACTCGATGAAGTCTAGCACAGGACCGAACCTGGGGTCGTCGATCATCACGAAACCGGAGTCCGGGTCCCTGAGCACCATGCCGATCTCTTTCCAGACCTTGACCGCCACCGCGCCGCGGTCAAAACCATCCCCGATTTCCCTGAGGGCCGAGCTTTCCCATTCCGGGTCGCCCCAGTTCTCCAGGTTGAAAGAGGTGGCCCAGGCCAGCCGGTCCGGATAGCGGCCGTGAAACCTGAGGGCCAGGGAGACCTGGTCCCGGAGTTTTTGCCATTCGGTGCCGATCGTGCAGATGTCCAGCCATTTCATGTTATGTTTTTTCAGCAGGGCGATGAAGTCCGCTTCCCCGCTGTCGCCGAACTCCATGATGTGGGCGTGGGCATCTATTTTAGGCATCCCGGCCAGCTCCTCGACAGTCATGCTTTCCAGGCCTTTTTGCGGCGGGGCCTGGGGCGAGGCGCAGCCTGTAATGACGGAAAACATGGCCGCCAGCACTATAAGGCTTGAGATACCTGTGCCTGGCAGCAGGGCGGAATGTTTAGAGCGCATTGTTCCCTCGTCTGAATTGGCCAGCGAGCGCATTCCCCGCAGCTTGCTGCGGGGAGTCTTCAATGTTTAATAACGACTGCCGCCGCCTGCGGCTGGACAGTCCGCAATCTAATTCAGGGGTGCGGCCCGCACCAGCAAATGGCCCTCGATCCTGCAGTCCAGGGCCGCTCCCGGCCCGCCGGCGGTCTCACCCAGGGGCCGGTCGTCCCGGTCGTACTCGGTAAGTGCGTACCTGCGGCCGTTTTTCAGGCCCCGCAGGGGAGCTTTCCCGCTGAAGTTTTCGGCGAAGATGCCGTAGTAAAGTGTGTCCCCCCTGGCCACCACGTGGGTCTCGGGCAGGTCGTTGGCGATATCGTAGCGGTTGAGGTACTCCCCCTCGAACAGGCGCAGGCTACGGTAGAGGCCGAACCAGTGGTTCCACTGGGCGCGGTTGCCGGTGTATTTTTTCCACTGTACCCCATCCGGCACCAGGTCGGTGAACTTGGAGCCGATGACTCCGCCCAGGGCGAGGGTGCTGGCGAAATCCGAGCCGCTTTCCACCTCCGGCACTTCGCCCCGGTAGGGGCCGGTGGCCAGCTCGACATGGTCGCCGTATGGGGCGGCGCCCCGGCCCATGAGCGCCCGGTACAGCTTGATACGGGCGCGGATCTGGTCGCTGGAGACCGGGTCCGAGCTTACCTGCTGGTTGTAGTAGGGCATCTTGTAGGGGCTGTGCGGCAGGCCGCACTCGCAGACTTCCAGCACACAGCCGGGCTTGATCTTCTCAGCCTCCTCCCTGATAGCGGCGAAGAGCCGCGGCGCCGCCTCGCAGGCCTCCTCGGGCCGGAGGTGGTGATGGGCGGGGTTGTAGCAGGGGGCCACCATGCCCAGGCAGCCGCCATCCATCTTGAACCCGTCGAAATCCCAGTCTGCCATGAAGCGGCGCACCAGGGCGCGCTGCTGCTCGATGACCGGCGGGTGTGCCGGGCAGAGTTGGTAGCAGTTCCACCATTCCTCTTTTTTCGGCTGACCCTGCTCATCCAGGGCTAGCCATTCCGGATGCTCGGCATAGAGCGGGTCATTCGGCTGGACATTCATCGGCACCCACCAGAGCTTGGCCTTGAACCCGGCGGCGTGGATGCTGTCAACCAGGGCGCGCATGTCCTTGTCGCCGCGGGGGAATTTCATCTCGTCCAGCGGCCAGGCGCCGATGCTCCGCTGGTACCCGTCATCCAGCACCACCCAGGGGATGCCCAGCTCCCGCACCTGGGGCAGTGTGCGCAGCAGGTCGTCCGGCACCACGGCCCTGTCGAAGCCCCAGCTGCACCAGATCGGCTCATAGGCCGCAGGCGGCGCCGGGCTGAAGCGGAAGCCGCCCCTCTGCAGCAGCTCCCCGTAGGCGCGCAGGGGCTGGAAGTAGTCCCCGTGGAAAGCGCCGATCATCACCGGCAGACCGGTATAGCACCCATTGCTGTCCGGCCGCAGGAAACCGGCCGGGCGCTCGAGGGCCAGCTCCACCGCTCCATCCTCCCGGACTCTCACCGGCAGGGCGGCCACCCG
>JAFGTO010000064.1 GCA_016934095.1 Candidatus Glassiibacteriota bacterium | reverse complement strand
GTCCACCTCGCCCAGGTCCCGGAACTGCCGGCCAGCGATATCGAAAATGAAAAAGTGCCCGTCCGGGTAGCTCAGGCCGTAGATTTTATCCTTGTCCGGGCTGACAGCCAGGGCATAGACCGAGTTTTCCGGCACCGGGATACCCAGGTCCACCAGCTCGCACTCCATCTGAGGCAGTTTCACCTGCCGGTCGCTCTTTTTCGGGTCGTAGAGGTAGAGATGCCCGCCCGGATAGCCCTTGAAACAGCCCCTGAGGTCGCGCCAGAGGGTCACATCAATGTACTCCTTGCCTATCCCTCCCGGTGAGATGGGTGTTTCCACGAAAGGGTTTTTTCCGGTACCGAGATAGATCAGGCCGTCTTTGCCCTCGACCAGGGAATGATGGATCGCCTCCTGCCCCTTTACCTTTCCCAGGTGCCTTACCTTGTTGATAGCCGGGTCGAAAACGAACAGGTAAGCCTCTTCCCCGCAGGTCCCCCCGTAAATCTTCCCATTGCCGGCAGTGATCAGGGAAGTGATGGCGCTGCTGTTGACCGGAATCTCATTTACCAGCGGATAGCCCAGCTCCCTGAGGTCCATGCGCTGGAGGAACTCGATATCGGGCTTGGCCCAGTCCTGGGCCAGGACAGGTGGTTCTGCGGCGAAAAGGAACAAGAGCACAGCGACCGGAGGCATCAGTGTCATTAGTCTTTTTCGGCAAGCCATTTACCGGGCCCTCCCAGTTGAAGATCTATTGCTGCATTACTCAAGTGGACAGTCGTATCATTTCCAGTCAGCGGCACTCAGCTACCGGGCCGATAAATTATCAGGTGCAGGGCGAGCGGGATGTCTCCGATAAACCAGGTTGCATTGGCAGGGTCTTTCACCCTGGCCTGGCCGCAGAGATAGACCGTACCGTCCGGGCCACAGGAGGCGGCCTCGCAGCCGAAGACCCGGCGGCCGTCCGCAGTGCGCAGCACCCCGAGGTCGACCCGCCTGTTCTCTTTCAGGTCATACATGATCAGGTGGTGGTCTTCGCTGCTGCCGAAAGTCTCCTCGTACGAGCCGATAGCGTACTCCCTGGCCGAGGGGACGAAATAGACCTTCCTGTTCCTGCTGTCCAGGGCGAAAGCCAGGGGCGAGTAAGGGATGGCTTTGTAATTGTCCTTTTCGAGGAACTTGCCATCGCACAGACGGCCCAGGGCGGACACCCTGCCCTCCGGCCCCTGGTGAGGCTCGTATTTGAAGAGGATCGAGCCGCTGCCGCAGGTAATACCATAAACCGCCTTCCCGACAGGGTCCCACTCGACCGCCCTCCAGATGGTCGAGCGGTCGATCATCGGGTTGTTGAGCTGGGTCGGGAAAATCGTGGGATCGTAAGGTATCTCAACTGCCAGGTCTATGACCTTGCCTTTTTCGGCATCGTATTTCCAGACTCTCGACACCGGGAAACAGCCGTAGACATTGCCCTGGTCATCGCAGACAATATCGCGGCAGATGTCCCAGTTGTCCACCCTTCCCAGGTTGGTGCTGACCCGCTTCGCGATATCGAGCCTGAAAAGATAGCCGGTGAAAGTTATCCCGAAAAGGTGGTTGCGGTCTTCATCGATGGCCAGGGGGTAGCAGCCCACTCCGCGGTCGACCAGGCCGAGATCCTCCAGCTTGTCCCGGCTAGGGTCGTACCTGATCCAGTGCCCGCCCTGCCAACTGGTGTAATCGATACTCCTGGGCCCGGCCCCGTCGTTCATCGAGATGAAATAGATATTGCCCTGCCTGTCCTCGACCGGTCGGCAATGGATCTTGCCCGAAGTCCTGATCCCCTTGCCCCTCTCCCCCAGGAACTCGGCGATATCTGCGATACACCGGTGGGAGTCCGTGCCGGGGTCGTACTGGTAGAAATGTGCGCTCCCTCCCTCGCCGCAAAGCCCGGTGTAGACCTTGCCGTCCCTGGCTGCATACAAGCCGCGCCACATGGCCCGGTCCTTACCGGGATATTCCCTGGTCTCGACGATGCAGGGCGAGTTATTGACCTGGGCCGGTAACGGGGAATGGAATAAGACCATCGCAAACACCGGCACCGATAAGTACACGTACCACGGCAGACGCCTTAACCATACCCTGAACAGCTTGTTTCCCTCAAGATCGGCAAGATACATGGCTCCCTCCCTTTTTCCGGCAGAAATCAATCTCGAATCAATATCTTAAGGCTGTGCAGCAGAATACAAGATGTCCCTGATAACCGCGTCTCCGGAAAATAATTCCACCGGGTATAGCCTGTCAAACCATCCGCCTGAAAGTATAAAGACCGTTATACTCACCGCCGCCCGGCAGGCCTTCCCGGAGCTACGGCCCTCAGACTCCCCAGCGCCCGTTCAGCCTCATGGCGGTCTCGATCATGGCCATGAAATTCTCATAGCGGGTGCCCACCGCCACTGAATGGCTGGTGCCGAGGATGAAGCCACCCTGGCCGCCGGCGGCGATGCGGAACGCCTTTTCGACATCGGCGCGCACCTCTTCGGGAGTACCGTTAACCAGGTGCTCCACCATCACCCCTCCCCACAAGGCCATCCGGTCTCCGTACCGCAGATAAAGGCTCTCCAGGTCCATCCCGGCGCTGGTCTGGACCGACTGGTAAGCCTCGTACCCGGCCTCCAGGAAATAATCCATCAGCAGCTCGTTGTTGCCGCAGGCGTGCTTGAGGACCCTTATTCCCCTGGCTTTCACCTGCTTCACCCGCTCCTTGATGTTCGGCAGGCAGATGCTGCGGAACATCTCCGGGGAGATCATCGGCCCGCTTTTATAGGAAAAATCCGTTCCCCAGAGTACTCCATCCTGCCCCGGCCGGATGTAGCAGCGGTCCTCGAGCTCGCCGAGGACCAATGCCTGGCGGTGGGCCGCGCGTACGGCTTCCGGGTTCAGGGCGAACTCCAGCAGTCCCCGCTCGTAATTGCCTCCCAGCATGACCATGGCCGCCTCGTTGCCTGCAGGTCCAGTGATGAAGCGTTCCCCGCGGAACTCCCCGATCACTGCATCCACCACCTCGAAACAGCTCTCATCCGGTGTGTCTATCCGTTCCGGCACCGGGAAATCCTCTGCTCTGAACTGCAGCGAATCGAGCACCGGGTCATCGATACAGGTTATGTCTCCTGTCTGTTCTGAAAAACGGAATACCCTTCCTTGCCGGTCCTTCCAGGTTACCTCATCGATTTTTTCAGGCCTCTCCGGCTCGTAATCCCTGGGCGGGAGCACTGAGGAAGCCATGGCGCCGACCGGTATGATGTCGATCATAGCCATCTTCCGGTAAAACTCTATGGCATCCTCGCGCCAGGACTGGGCCACCTCGTCCCGCCGCCCCTCCCATAGAGCCACCTGGCTTTTTGCCTTGGCCCTGAGGTAGGTTTCATGCCCCAGCACCCTTTGTACCGTATCGTAATCGACTGCAAAAAAACCCAGCGGCAGTCGGTCCACCGGCCGGTGGTCCAGTGCGGCCATTACCCGCTGTCTACCGTTCATTTTCCCCTTCGTTATCATGCTTCGGTCCCGGCAGCCGCTCCTGCAGCGGCATCATGCTCCCGGCAGACATCGACAAGGGAGCACTCCGGCATGCTCCCGTATTCGCCCGGATCGAGCTCTCCGGAGCACGAACGGCGCCGCACCCGGCCAGGAGCGTGGGAGGCCGGACCGCCGGATAAGCCGTCTCCCCTTTCTCCGCACCGCAATTTCAACCCCGGTTCCGACATAGACCTTGACAGCCTGAAGCTCCTGCAATATTCTTGCAGTTAAACGCCGGATACCGAACCCGAACCACCACAAATTAACATGTCCGAGATCATAAGCCAAACATTTTTCAGCCGCCGGCCGGTACGCTACCTTACAGTACTGCTGGCAGCCCTGGCCGCCTATTTCAACGTGCTCGGCGGCGGTTTTGTCCAGTGGGACGACGCGCTGGTGACCGGCAACCTGGCGCTGCGGGGATTCAGCCCGGACCACCTGCAGGGCATCCTGGTTCCCGCCGGGGCCAGCTACCAGCCGGTGCGCAACCTGGCCCTGGCGGTTGTATATCATTTCTCGAAACTCGACCCCTTCGGCTACCTGCTGACAAACCTCTGCCTTTACCTGCTTACAGCGGCACTGGCTTTCCGGGTGCTCGAATCCCTGGAAGAGCTCCTGGGAAACCCTGGAAAGACACGTGGCCTGGTCCCTTGGATCGGGGCCGCCCTCTTTGCCCTGCACCCGGTCCATGTCGAAGCAGTGGCCTGGATCCAGGGCAACAAGGACCTGCTGGCGGCGGTGTTTTTCCTGGGCGCTTTCCTCTGTTACCTGGAATTCCACAAACGCCGGGGCACAGCGGCCGGGAAGTATTACATCCTCTCCTACCTGCTGTTCCTGCTGGCCCTGGGGTCCAAACCTACCGCCGCGGCTTTCCCCCTGGTAATCCTGGCCTTCGATCTTGTCCTGCTGAGCCAGGCAGGCAATAGCGATGCCCGGAGCCGTGCCGGGACCGCCTGGAGGCTGGCGGCCCGCCACCTGCCCTACTGGATACCGGCGATACTGCTGGCCCTGTACTTTGTCTTCATCACCAAGGCCATGCACAGCGAGGCTTTGACTGTCGAGAACTTCCTGGCCCTGCCCAAGGTCCTCTGGAGCTACTACCACCTGGTCCTGCTGCCGGTCGGCCTGATCCACCGTTATCCCGACCCGGTCTTCCAGGGGCCGGCAGACCCGGCTTTCCTTGCCGGCCTGGCTGCCACCGCGGCGGTGGTTTTCTTCCTGCTGCGCCGCGGCAGGGATTATCCCCTTACGGCCTTCGGTATCTGCTGGTTCTACCTCTGCTGGCTGCCCCAGTCCAATATCGTGCCGATCGCCATCCGGGTGGCGGACCGCTATATCTTTATCTCTCTCCTGGGCGCCTGCCTGGCAGCGACCGAGGGGCTGAGCAGCCTGCTGGTGTATCGGCGCAGCAGGGCCGGCCGCCTGGGCACGGCCGCAGGTATTATGGTCCTCTGCGGGATACTGGGTGCGCTGAGCGCTGAGCGCTGCCTGACCTGGAGAAGCGGCGAGACCCTCTGGTCGGATGCCGTGGCTAAGAACCCGCAGATGAGCTTCTACTACAAGGGGCTGGCCAGCTCTTACCTGGCAGCCGGCGACCTGGACAAGGCTTATCAGACTTTTGCCCGGGCCGCCGAGCTGGCTCCCCACGATGCCGGGATCTGGACCGGCATGGGCTATATCCGCAAGAAGCAGGGAGAGATGTCCGCGGCACTGGAGCTGTACGGCAGGGCGCTGGCAGAGGACAGCACGAGTTTTCACGCCTACAACAGCATGGGCAACATTTACGCCCAGTCCGGCAATGACTCGCTGGCCACAGCTTACTACCTCAAGGCCCTGCGGCTGAATCCGGGCCACTACATGTCGGTCTCAAACCTGGCCGGAGTATACCGGAGAATGGGCAAAGCCAAAGCGGCGGACAGCCTGATGGCCACGCTGGAAGCCGGCCGCCTGCCTCAGCCGGTAATCCTGTTGAAAAGGGGAATGGAATTCATCGAAGACGGCATGCTCGACAGCGCTCGCCTGCGACTGGAGCGCGCCCTGGCTCTCGACCGGAAACTAATTACGGTCTATGGGAAGCTGGGTGAAATCATGCTCAGGCAGGACTCACTGCCCCAGGCCCTGGAGTATTTCAGGCGCGAGCTGGAAGAATCCGCCGTGCCGGACTGGGCGCTTTGCAGGAACCTGGCCCTGGCTTTCAACCGTCTGGAGCAGATCGACTCGGCCGGAGTATATTACCGCAAAGCTTTTGAGCTGGAACCCGATTCGGCGGAGTCTGCGGTCAACCTGGCCGTGATCCTTTACCGCCAGAACAGGACCGATGAAGCCAAAGAGCTGCTCGGGGAATTCCTGCAGCGCCACCCCGACAATTTCCCGGCGCATTACAACATAGGGCAGTGGTACGCCAGGGAGGGATCTTACCGCCAGGCCGCCGAACAATACCTCCTGGCCTTGCGCCTGAACCCCCGCCATGCCGCGCTCCACCTGTTTCTGGGGCAGCTCTACCTGCAGCACCTGGAAAAACCCGACTCGGCGCTCATACACCTGGAAGCCTCCCTGGAAATCGATCCCCGCCAGCCCCTGGCCGCCAGCATCCGCCACAATGTCGAGTACCTGCTGTCCCGGCAGTAGTCCGGACTCCGGTCCCGCGCCTCCCGGAAATGCCCTGTTTCCCCACCGGAAAACAAAAACCCCGCGAAAACTGCCCGGTTTAGCAGCTTCCAGCGAGGCAATCAGGCCGCCAGCCTAGTATTAAAGAGACTACTCGGAAACTCCTTTGGGGCTCTGGTGGGTAATCACCTCAGTACCCGCGGGGGGACTGAAAGTAAAACGCGCTTCACTGAGCTTGAGGTTCAACCGGTGGTTTGAATACTCGTAGATCGAGCGGTCGCCGTTGCTCTGCACTATCTCGGAGCGCACGGGGTACCAACGGCCTTCCGGTACCGAGAGCAGCACCTTTTTCAGGCCGAGAGCCGGGCTGGCCGCCGGTGTCCCCTCGATCGGCTTCAGCGACAGGGTGTAAACCGTACCGCCCTGCGGGTCTTTTTCAACCCCGGTGATCTCAACCTCGAACTGGCTGCGGATATCGCGCACCGAACCGCCGAACCCCACGAACAGGGCATTCAAACCTTTAGTCTGCTGGAGAGATAGCTTGTGTACCTGTTTCATCTCCGGGTAGTGCAGCCAGACCTTGTTGTGGTTGATAATCAACTGCTGGTGCTCCGGCGACACGGTGTCCAGGATCAGCTTGTCGGGGTTGCGGAAGTAGAACTTGCCTTTAGAGACAATGGACTCATCGAAAAGCGCCATGACCTTGGTCTGGAGGAAGTCCGCCTGGAGGTCTACCAGCCGGGTGCTGGTATTTTCCATGTTTTCCAGAACCCGGTCCACGGTCAACTGCGAACCTGCCGCCGCCTGCAGGCAGATCAAGGCTGTCAGGCAGGCGGCAGACAATATTTTCAGCACACGCGTCATCCAGCTTTCTCCGGGCGGTTCAAGCCACGCTCCTGATCCGCTTGTTCTTGCCGTTCCTGAAGGAATGAGCTTTGAGGTATTCTTTCAGCAGGCCCGGCAGGGACTTGTCAAGGTAGGAGCGTATCGAGACATAGCAGCCGCCGCAGTCGTTGTTGGGCACGAATTCGCGCCGGATCTGGCGCAGCGAGGTATAATTCTTCTCGTGCATCGAACAGGGCTTGAGATAGCCCCCGGGAGTCACTACCAGGAACCTCTGGCCTGCGCTGCAGGGTTTGATTTCCTGGTACTTGAAGAAGTCGTAAGTCCCATCAATGTTGAAATCGGCGTTGAGGATGCTCCCGCAATTGGAGGCCTTGTACTCCTTGAGAGCGTCGAGCTGCTGACGGAGCACCTCGAGGTCCTCGGGTTTCTCGATGGTGTATTTCCTCTCGCCGGTGCGCAAAATGGAGTATGCGCTGAACGAGATCGAAACACCCCAGCGCGCCGCATTATGGACAAGGTCCATGATATGGGGCATATTCTCGTGGGTGATCGCGCTGTTCAACACGATATCATCGTGGCCCAGGGAAGCCAGCTCGGGGACCAGGCGGTCCAGGTGGTCGTAGAGACCTTTCAGGCGGCGCCATTCATCGTGGCGACTGTCAGGGAAACAAAGCGAGAGCGACAACTGGTTCATCCCGGCTTCCCGCAGGGCCAGGTATTTTTCCCTGGTCAGCAGCCACCCGTTGGAGACCACGATCAGGTAGGGGACATGCTTGCCGCGGGGCTTGATCGCTGTCATAATCTCGGTCAAATCCTCACGCAGCAGCGGCTCACCGCCTGAAATCTGCACGATAACCGGCTTCAGGGTACGCATCAGGCGCCGGTAGTCGTTCGGGCCGATCAGCTTCTCTTCTTCGACCATACCTCCCATGTCGCAGTGGCGGCAGTTGGCAGGGCAGGAATAGGTCATCTCGAAAGAAACGACTGTCGGAAAACCCGCAAGGTAGCCGGGGATGCCCCGGCCTAAGATATCTACCGTCTCTCTCCTGGTGAGTTTTCGCATGGTATACCTTCTTATGATTCGATTTTTCCGTCTATCAGGTGAAGGATCCGGTCTCCCTGCCCGGCAACTGCGGGATCGTGGGTAACCATGATTATAGTCTGGTTCTGCTCCCGGTGAAAACGCTTGAGAATCTCGAGGATTTTAACCGTATTGTCGCGGTCCAGGCTCCCCGTGGGCTCATCGGCCAACAGGATGGCCGGCCGGCGCACCAGGGCGCGGGCGATAGCCACTCTCTGCTGTTCCCCGATCGACAGCTCGCTGGGACGGTGATCCAGCTTGTTCCCCAGCCCGACCAGACTCAGCAGCTCCTCGGGCCGGGCCATCTTTCTCCCGCCGTTACCGTTGGGGAACAGAGTCAGCCGCAGCGCGACAGATACATTGTCCAAAGCGCTTAAGGTGGAAAGCAGGTTGAATCTCTGAAAAACAAAACCGATCTTATCGTGACGTAACCGGGTAACCTGGCTGTCGCCGCGGTTAGTAAGCTCGCTGCCGCCGAGCCAGATTCTTCCGGAAGTGGGCCTGGCCAGACCTCCCATCAGGTAAAGCAGGGTGGATTTACCTGAACCGGAAGGCCCCATCAATACCAGAAATTCACTATCTTCCACGCTGAAAGAAATGTCTTTCAGCACTCGAGTGGTCGAACTGCCGATCGTATACTCTTTAGAGAGGCCCTCAACCAGAACGGCCTTGTTTTCAGTCTGATGAGAAATGAATCTATGCTCCGAATAAACCGGTTTTGAACCACAATTGAAACAATGAATGGAGTATTCGTTCCTCGACGGCAATTTTACTCATATTTATCCTATCAGTATACAAGCCATGCAGATAATTGTCAAGAATTAGTCTTTCGTTTTAATTTACCTGATATTTTATGAGGCGGTTCCTGCGCCTCTGCCGTAACCTTCAGGTTTAAACCCGGATTTACCATATCAATATTGAAAGTGGTTTTCTATACATAACGTCTTAAATAATTGCGCATAGTCGGCGTAATATATCATTTGGTTTATCCCAGACATCGAACTGCTCGAATACAGATTGAGCCATTTTTTCGAGAGCTGGAAAGTAGCAGTTGTGCGTACAAAGTCGCCTTGTTAGCTTCCATACACGCTCCATTGGATTCAAATCAGGACTGTAAGGAGGTAAAAAATCGAGCCTTAAGATATGTTGGTGTTCTTCTAACCATGGCTTTAACATTTTGGCGTGGTGCCAACGAGCATTGTCCAAGATTAGCACCATCAGGCGATTGTCTTGTTGATAGTTCACGAGTTGTTTTAAGAAGTCCAGAAATGTCATTGCATCAAATTTGTTTTCCTGGCGTCTAACAAACTGCCCCGTAGCGATACAGACAGCCCCGTAAACACCCAAATTTTTCCGTGTGGGTGCATGCAGAACAATGGGGTTTTTATCCTCCGGTGGTATCCACATAGTACAACGTGATCCATGTTGCTGAAAATGGCATTCATCCTCGAACCAAAGATCAATGTTTTTTCTGGTGGCAAGCCGCTGGAGTTTTTTTATATCTCTGTTGCGCCTCCGGGTCGCTATTGGCAATAATGGGCCGTGGCTTACGTCTGCGAAACCCCAACTGGTGGAACAAACGTTGACATTGCCTCACACCAAGGGAAATTCCGAACTGCTGCTTCAAATGATAGCTGAGGAGTTTCCCATC
>JAFGTO010000468.1 GCA_016934095.1 Candidatus Glassiibacteriota bacterium | reverse complement strand
TTTTATAACTTCAAGCATCGAGACAAGTTAAAAAGTAAATTTAATCCCCGGGATATGTTTTTCTCTCATTGGCTCGTGTTACACTGCACGGCGATATTTTTACCTTCGGCTCGCCTGCTTTGCCCGACTGGCTGCGTCATCTGCGGTTCGCGGTACGACAGTACAGCTTCACCGCCGCTTCCTTGCTCTCGGACAAATCAAGCTTCGTGAATAATCCGGGTTAATGCCACCTTTTTATTTGCCCGGCTAGGTCTCCAGTACCTTGCGGACTTTTCTTTCCAGGGAGTCTGAAAGTGCGGGGTGCTGTTTCGCAAGCCCGCATCCTCGAACGACTTTAGGGTAAGGGCCCCACGCCCGGGGGACTTTGACCTCCAGTACCGCCTTACCCTTCTGTGCGGCGAGCCACCCGAGCGCGTCATCGGTCTCCTCGTCAGCGGACAAGACGCGCCCTGGCAAGCCGTATACCCGGGCTATCCCGCAGACGTCGGGCACAGCATAACCATCCACCGTGGCAGGATAAACACCCCCGAAGTTCTCATCCTGGAAGTTCTTCATCAAGCCCAGCATCCGGTTGTTCATCACCACTATCTTGACCGGGACATCGAACTCTGCGATGGTTGACAGCTCGGGTATGGACATCTGGAACCCGCCGTCGCCGACTATGGCCACCACGGGCCTGCCGGGATCGGCGAAATGTGCCCCGATCGCCGAGGGGATGGCGTATCCCATGGTCCCCAGCCCGCCCGAGGCGAGGAAGCGGTCGCCCTGCTTGAGCACGCAGCACTGCGCCGACCACATCTGGTGGCTGCCGATATCCACCGTGTATACCGTGCCCCGGGGCTGGGCCAGCGACAGCTTGCGCAGGAACTTCTTGGGGTTCAGCCCACCCTCGTCTTCCTCGGTGTCGCCGCTCAGGAGCTCTTTAAGCTGGCCGATCACGTCCAGCCAGGAGTCTCGGGGCTTCCAGCCCTCCAAGGGCCCTTCCGCGCCCGGGTCGAGGTCCCTGAAAAAATCTTTCAGGTCCATGTTTATCCCGAGGTCGGGCTCGACAGTGCTGCCGATCACCTGGGGATCGATATCGACATGGATAATCTTCTTGTTCCGGGTAAATTCCCTGACTTCCGCGGTCTGGCGCGAATCGATCCGGCTCCCCAGGGCGATCACCAGGTCCGCCCTGTCGAGCACCAGGTTTGCGTGCCTATTGCCGTATACCCCTATGTACCCGGCATACAGCGGATCATCGTTGGGAAAGGCATCCCTTCCCAGCAGGCTGGAGACCACCGGCAGCTTGAATTTGCGGGCGAAACCGGCCAGCCCGTCAGTGGCCCCCGAAAGCTGCACCCCGCCACCCGCCAGGATCACCGGCCGCCGCGAATCCTCCAGCAGGGAAAAAAATCGTTCCCGCTCCCCGGCCGGGAGTACCGTGCCGCCAGGCAGGCCGAAAGAGACCTCCAGGTTCTTCTCATCGACTTCCAGTTTCTGGATGTCGAAGGGGACATCATACAGGACAGGACCCTTCCGTCCCGAGACCACCTGCCTGAGAGCGGACCGCAAGACCAGCGGCACCCTGCCGATCGAGTCCACGAAATAGGCCCCTTTGGTTACCGGTTTCACCAGGGAGACTATGTCGGTCTCCTGGTAGCCGAGCTGGCGCAGGGGCCTGTCGTATTTATAGGTCCCGGTGGTGACGTTGCCGGTGAGGAAAAAAACCGGGGAGGAGTCGAAGTAAGACTGGACTATCCCGGTCATCAGGTTGGTGGCCCCGGGGCCGCTCATCGCCATGGCGAAACCGAAATCCCCCTTGACCCTGGCGTACCCATCGGCGGCAAGGGCGGCATTTTGTTCGTGGCGCACCGGAATTATGCGGATGCCTCCATGCCGGACCATCGAGTCCATCAACATGGCGTTGGTGCCGCCGGCATAGGTAAAAACGTGTTTCATCCCGGCTGTTTCAGCCAGGTAACGCACGATAAAATCGCAGGCCTTCATAATTTACGTCCTTTCCGCCACAGGCCGCTAGATCTTCCGGAAACCCATCCCGCTGTTGATCGACAGCCGCTAATCACCATACCTGTGCTCTTCCGGAATATCACGATTGATAGTATCCTCGACGATCCAGAGCGGTCGCTGCTTGGTCTCAGTGTAGATATTGCTGATATATTCTCCCAGCACGCCGATGCCGAGCGCGGTCAGTCCCAGGTTGGCCAGCAGCAGCAGGACCACCGTGAGGATGCCCGGAGCTCTGGAGCCGATGAAAAGATAAAGGAAAAAATAAAAGGCGGCCAGCACTACAGTAATGGACATAATGAAAAAACCGCCGAACAGGAAAAAGCGCAGTGGCTTGTTGGAGAAAATACTGATGGCGCGCAGCGCATAAGCCAGCAGAAAGATAACCGAGGTCTTGCTTTGCCCTGACTCCCGGGCGGACCTGCTGTACTTGACCCCGCACCTGTTGAACCCCAGCCACTGGCTGAGGCCGCGCAGGTAACGGTTCCTCTCGCCGAGGCGGTTAACTGCGTTAACCACTTTCCTGTCCATCAGGCGGAAATCGGCCACGTGCTCGGGCAGGGGGATATCCGACAACAGGTTGATCAGCCTGTAATAGAGGGAGGCGAAAAGCCTTCTGCCCAGGGATTCACCCGGCCGCGCGGTATGGATGCCGTAAACGATGGCATAGCCCTCCCGCCACCTGGCGATGAATTCCGGGATCAGCTCCGGGGGTTCCTGCAGGTCGCTGAGCAGTATGATTACCGCATCACCCCGTGCGTAACGCAGGCCCGCGGCAATTGAATGCTCGGCGGTAAAATTGCGGCTGAGCTTGATATAAGACCAGTGCGGGTCGCCTGCGCAGATCTCTTCACAGACCCGGCGAGTCTGGTCTGTGGAATCGTTGTCGATCACCAGGACTTCGTAATCGCAGTCGAGCGGGGCCATCACCCCGGAGACCTTCTCGTGGCAGAGGGGTAAATTCTTTTCCTCGTTCATTGCGGGCATCACGATGGAGATAAGGTCGCGTTCTTTGCTGGAATAGTCCATTTAATACGCCTCAGGTCTGCAAAGACTGGTTCTGTATGCTTCTCAGCAAGACAAGTTTTTCAGCCCGCTCAGCACTACTGCCATGTAATCCCGGCGGGCCCGGTCTATGCCCGGATAAACTCCGATAAAAAAGGTACGCTCCATGACCAGGTCCGTATTGGTCAGCTTGCCGGCGACCCGGTATTTCACTCCCCGGTAGGCCGGCTGACGGATGATGTTGCCGGCGAAAACCAGCCGGGTCTGGATGTTTTTCTCCTCGAGGTATTCGAGCACGCACCTCCTGTCCACGGGCGCATCCCCGGCCAGGGTGAGCACCAGCCCGAACCAGCTCGGCTCCGACCGGGGTGTCGCCTGCTGGACCCGCAGCCAGGGGACCAGGGAGGCGGCCTCGCCGAGAACCTGATGGTTCTCGCGGCGGATTTTGATGAAAGACTCCAGCTTATCCATCTGCACCAGGCCTATGGCCGCCTGCAGGTCAAGCGGCTGCAGGTTGTAGCCCAGTTGGCTGTAGACATATTTATGGTCGAACCCTGCGGGCAAGCTGCCGTGCCGGCCGGAAAAACGCTTGCCGCACCTGTTGTCTTCCCCGGGACCGCAGAAACAGTCCCGGCCCCAGTCCCTGAGACTTACAAGGATCCTGTGCAGCTCCGGATTGTCGGTAAGCACCGCGCCGCCGCTGCCCATGGTTATATGGTGGGAAGCATAAAAGCTCTGTGTGGCCAGGTGTCCGAAAGACCCGGTCAAGCGGCCCTGGTAGCGGCTGCCGAGGGCATCGCAGTTGTCCTCGACCAGGTAAAGCCCGTGTTTTTCCACGAAGCTCAGGACACTCTCGACCTCGAAAGGGTTCCCGGCCATGTGGGCGATCATTACCGCCCGGGTCTTGCTGCTCAGGGCGGGCTCGAGCAGGCTGGCATCGACATTCAAGGTGTGCGGGTCGATATCGACGAAAACCGGCACGCAGCCGTACTGGATGACCGGGTTGACCGTGGTGGGGAAACCCGCGGCAACGGTTATCACCTCGTCGCCGGGCTTTATCGGGTTGTCGAGAGTCGGGCTGCATAAGGCGGCGAAAGCCAGCAGGTTTGCCGAGGAGCCGGAATTGACCAGCAGGCAGTGATCGCGGCCGAGATATTTTGCCAGCCGCCCGGAAAACTCCCGGCCCCTTTCCCCCAGGGTCAGCCAGAAGTCCAGGCTGGAATCCACCAGGGCGGCCAGTTCCTCACCATCGTAAACCCTGCCCCCATAGGGTATGCGGGTCCGCTGCGGAACGAACTCCCCGGCCGCAGCATGAAAGGCGTAATATTCCCGGACCAGCCCCAGGATCTTTTCCCGCAACCGTTTTTCTTTATCCTCCATCAGCTCTCCAGGTAAGCCTCGATATCTCTCATACTCAGACGGTACGGGTCTTCTCCCGCCTTGCAGCGCCTGTACCAGTCAATTGTCCTGCCCACAGTCTCGGCCAGGCCCCAGCGGGGTTTCCAGCCAAGCCGCCGGCAGGCTTTATCGCTGGAGATAAGCAGCATCCCGGCTTCATGGGGCGCCGCACCTTCCCGGCCGGACACATCCTGCCAGGAGCCGCTCCCGTAATCCGCGATCAACTTCCCGACCAGCTCCCCTGCACTCAGGCCGGAATCTTCGGCCGGGCCGAAATTCCAGGCATCCGCATAACTGCAGCCGCCGTCCCGGAAGCCCTCATCCAGCAGGTGCTGTCCCAGCAAGAGATACCCGTAAGTCGGCTCCAGGACATGCTGCCAGGGTCGGATGGAAGCGGGGTGCCTTACCGGGACAGGCTCGCCCGAGTCGAGGCAGCGGATGGTATCGGGGACCAGGCGGTCCCTGGCCCAGTCTCCCCCGCCGATCACGTTGCCGGAGCGGGCGGTGGCCAGGCCTGTTTTCCGGGAATTGAAGAACGACTGCTGGTAGGCGGAACAAACCAGCTCCGCGGCCGCTTTGGAAGCGCTGTAAGGGTCGCTGCCGCCCAGCGGGTCTGTCTCACGGAACAGGTGTCCGGTGTCCGGGTTACTGTAACACTTGTCGCTGGTGACCACGACTACGGCCCTGACCGCTGGATTGTTGCGGGCCGCTTCCAGCAGGTTGACCGTCCCCCCGACATTGACCTCGAAGGTCTCTTTCGGCTCTTCGTAAGACTGAAGGACCAGGGGCTGGGCCGCCAGGTGAAAAATTATTTCGGGCTGAGTCCTGGTGATTTCTCCGGCAAGGAAACCGTAGTCCCTGATGTCCCCGCGCAGATCCTCCAGCAGCTCCCCGACTCCCGCCAACTCGAACAGAGAGGGCGAGGTGGGCGGATCAAGAGCGAATCCCGTAACAGATGCCCCCAGCGAGGAGAGCCACAAGCTCAGCCAGGAGCCTTTGAAGCCGGTATGGCCGGTAACCATGACCCGGCGGCCGGAATATGTCTCTTTCAGTTTCTTTTCTGATCCGCTGTCCGGCATGCTTTCCCAGGGCGATGGCCCCTCCGGGCTAATCCCAGACTTTCCAGGGGGGCTTTCCGCTTTCCCAGATTGTATTCAGAAGGTTATATTCGCGGGGTGTGTCCATGCACTGCCAGAAACCGTCATGCCCGTACACCCCGAGCTGCCTGTCTGCCACCATCCTCGCGAGCGGCTCCTCTTCCAGCACCAGGTCTTCCCTGTCATCGAGATAATCCCAGATGCGCCTGGAATCGAAAACCATGAAACCGCCGCTCACCCTGCTGCTGCTGAGAGCAGGCTTCTCGGAGAACTGCATGACCCTGCCGTCGGCGATCTCGAGCTCCCCGAACCTGCCCGCTACTCTCACTGCAGTTATTGTGCCAACCAGCCCGGATTCCAGGTGGGTGCGCAGCAGGTCGCCGATATCGATATCGGCCAATCCATCTCCATAGGTCAGAAAGAAATGCTCGCACCCTTCGAGGTATTTTTTTACCTTGAGCAAGCGGCCGCCGGTCATCGTGTCCTCTCCCGTGTCCGTCAGGGTCGCTTTCCAGGATGCCTCCTCGAGGTGGTCCCGGAACTCCAGGTTACCGTGCCTGCCCAGGGTAATGGTAAAGTCCGAGATCATGGTGCGGTAGTTGAGGAAGAACTCTTTGATCAGCCAGCCTTTATATCCGAGACAGAGGATAAAGTCATGGAAGCCGTACGCTGAATAGATCTTCATGATATGCCAGAGGATGGGTTTGCCGCCGATCAGGTTCATCGGTTTGGGCAGGGTCTCGCTCACCTCGCGGATGCGTGAGCCCAGTCCGCCGCATAAGATCACTACGGGTACCCGGGGCGTTACACCGGCAGAACCGCTGTTTCCTGACATGGCTCCTCCTCGGCAGCGTTCAATTCTAATTTAACTGCTCTCTTCCTCAAACACCATCGGTTTCCGCGGGCCATCCCAGCGGCCCTGGACAGCAATCTCCGGCCGGCCGAAAACATACTGTCA
>JAFGTO010000467.1 GCA_016934095.1 Candidatus Glassiibacteriota bacterium | reverse complement strand
GAGCTGGTGGCGGCCCTGGCCCGCCTGTTGGTACAGGCGGGAGTGAAAGATGAGAGGATCATCATCTGGGACCGCGACAATGCCGGCACCGGGGTCAAGGGGGCTTACCAGCGGGACAGGAATTACGGTTTCGGGCCGGACTCGATCAGCCGTATAGTTAACGGGGAGGCCACGGTGCTGATCAACATCCCAGGCTTGAAAAGCCACTGGCTCTCCGGGATGGCGGGAGCGCTCAAGAACTGGTGCGGCGCGGTTACCAGGATCAATGTCCGCGACAAAGACACCCCTTTCGTGATCCACAAGGACAGCTGCGCGGATTTAGGGATGCTCGGAGCCCTGGAGCCGATCCGCTCCAGGGAGCGCCTGGTGATCGTGGATGCCCTGCGCCCGCTGTTCGAGGGCGGGCCCCAGGTCAACCCGGCCTACCTCTGGCACTACGGCGGTATTTTCGCGGGCACCGACCCGGTAGCCGTGGACAGGCTGTGCCTGGAGCTGCTGAACCGCAAGAGGTACGAGGTGCGGAACCGCTCCTGGCCGGTAAATCCGCCGGCCAAGCATGTCTTCCTGGCCGACACCAAGTACGGGCTCGGAGTTTCCGACCGCACCAGGATCGACCTGGTAAAGGTGGGAGAGAAAAAAGACCGGTTGCTTTGAGAGGATTCCAGGCGGGGCCACCCTGGTGAGCGGGTGCTTTCAGTGCAGATTCATTTGGCGTTGCCGGAAGAAGTCCTGGAGCTGGCCCGGTGGAGGATTTTCAGCTCGCGCCGCGACAGGCTCTGTATTCCTTCCCTGTTTATCTTGTCCAGGATACGATCCACCTCGTCACGCTCCTGCTGCAGGTGGTCTTCCTGCTTATGGACCAGCTTGATCTTCCGCCGCCTGCGCAGGTCATCCACGTAAAAACGCGCTGCAGCCAGGTTCCATTCCTTTTTCAGGTAGAGCCAGCCGATCAGCATCCCGCTCAGGTGGGCGAAATGCGCGATGGATCCCGGCACCCGGCACAGGTAAAGCTCGATGGCAGCCAGCAGCAGGACAAACCACTTGGCTTTCATCGGAAACAGCAGCATGAACAGGATCCTGCGCTCTGGAAAGCAAAGCCCGTATGCCGCCAGCAGGCCGAAAATTGCGCCGCTGGAGCCGATCAGCGGGCGGCTGTAGTCCGCCCCGAAGATCGAATCAGGCCCCCCGGTGGCCAGGGCCCAGTGGATCAGCCCTACCCCTACCCCGGTAATAAAGTAAAAGACCACGAACTCCCGGGTGCCCCACGAGCGCTCCAGCTCCCCGCCGAACATCCAGAGCGCGAACATGTTGAACAGCAGGTGCCAGATCCCCCCGTGCAGGAAAAGGTAGGTGAAGAACTGCCAGATAAAGAAATTCCCGTTCACCAGCACGGGGGTAAGCCCCAGGACCTTGGTCCAGGTATCGTGGAAATGCAGCTCCTGGAGCAGGAAACTGGCGGCGCAACTGATGATCAGGTACTTTACCGCCGGGGTCAGCCTGCCACCCAGGGCAAAGCCTGTCGATTCGTAATAGGTGTTGTAGCGCATGAGTTGACCAGCGGGCGCATTCCCCGCAGCAAGCAGCGGGGTGCGTCCAGTTACCGGAAATTCCTTACCAGATGCCTTTTCTCCAGGCGACAAGAGCGAGAACGGCTGACATGACCGCGGCCAGGCCGGAGATAAGCAGACCCAGCCTGAACATCTCTGAGCTGTAAGTGAAACGGATAGCGTGCGCTCCCGGTTCGACCGCCACGCCCCGCAGCGCATAGTCCGCACGCAGCACCGGCACCTGCCTGCCATCCACCCAGGCCTTCCAGGCCGGGTAATGCCATTCGCTCAGCACCACTATGCCGGGCTCGGGCGATTCCACCGCGAGCACTATCTCGTTCGGTCCGTACTCGGCAACCTCCACTTTCGATTCAATATGTGCAGCCCCAGCGGGCATGTCAATGCCTGGGTCCTGCTCGAGGACTACCTCGCTGCGGTGGTCGAACTGGCCCGAGTTCAGGGTCTCCATGATCTTTTCATCCGACTCGACAACCCGCCAGCGGTGCATGATGAAAGCCCGCGGCAGGTAGGTCGGGTGAAGCACGAATCCGGCGGTCTTGCGCTCCAGGTCGACCTTGATCCTGTACTTGACATTGAGCAGGTCGAACCTGCGCTCCGTCTGAACATCGACCATGCGCCTCTTGAGCTGCAAAGGGTTGTAGCCCTCGATCAGGAACAGGCGATGGATGCTGCCCTGGTTACGTCGCAGCAGCATGATGCCCGGACGGTCGAGGTCGCGGGCGTTGATCCGGAAAAGCTCCCTTTCACTCTCGAGCTGGAGCCTGCGCACCATTTCGTTCCGGAGGTACAGTTCATCCGGAGAGACCGGTCCCTTGAGGAAAAGGTTGCTGAAAACGTACAGCTCGGCGAAAACGAAAAATACCGCGGTAAGCCCCAGCCAGCGGCCAAACCTGCCGCGCAGCCTGCCGGCCAGGGCTATCAGCACGGCGGCAGCCGCGATCCAGGCCAGGGATGAATAGCAGGCCTTCCGGGCTATGATAGTCACTGCCTCCCGCGGCATCCGCCCCCCGATCAGCTCCTGGGGCAATCCGGTCCTGACCCAGGCGAGCAAAAGGGCCACCAGTCCGAAAGCGATGCCCGCGATCAGCAGCAGCCCGCTGGAAGACTTCCGCTGCCGGGGGCCGGAGTCCGCACCGCGGTAGATCGACCACCCGTGGCCGGCCAGCACGGCCAGGGCGAAAGAGGAGAAAGCGCTGAAACGGCCCGGGATGCGGAAACGGTCGAAACCAGGTGCAAAGTAAAAGAACAGCTTGTAGAGCAGCCCGTATCCTCCCAGGGCGAGCCAGAGGCTGAAGAAAGCCAGCACAGCGGCAAAGACCACCTGGCGGTTCTTCCAGCCCCGTGCCGCCGCCCAGGCCGCCAGGATCGCCGGAAGCACTCCCACGAAAAGGCAGGTTTCCCAGAAGGCACTGTAACTGCCGGCCCAGTACGTGTTGACCTGCGGATACTGCGTGCCGAAGAAGTTGGGGCAGAAAAGCTTCAGCAGCTGCAGCGGAGATACCGAGTGTTCTACCGAGGCTGAATAGGTCATCGTGCTGCGGGGCGTGTATTCCGCCAGCTC
>JAFGTO010000466.1 GCA_016934095.1 Candidatus Glassiibacteriota bacterium | reverse complement strand
TTGGTTCTTGTTTGCAAAAGAACAAGAAATTGAGGCTGAAGCAGTTTGATGAGCTTGTAAGTTCGCAGCCCCACTACAAACAGAAAAATATTTTGACAACCACTATAGCCCGCTTTCCTGCCGGGAAAAAAAGCCCGGGCGTGCACCCGCTCATAGACCCCTTTCCAGCTCGTTCTCGATACGCTCCAGGGTGCCCTCCAGGTTGAACGCCTTGAAATATTTTTCCATCGAGCGGATGATCTCCTCGATCACTTCCCGGTCGGCATCGATCTTCCGGCCGGCCAGGTTGCTGTAGAGCCGTGCCCTGGATTCGAGCACCGCGGGGTCGGTCCAGATATAGCGGCAGCCCGTGCGCACCAGCCATTCCTGGCGCTCCCGGGAGATCCGGTCGAAGGGCAGTCCCTGCTCATCCGGCAGGCGCCACTTTTCCCAGCGGCCGCTGCGCACCACGGCGTCTTTCAGCGCCTCCATCAGACCGGAGGTCTCCCTCTCGCCGCCGGGGAACGATTGCTCCTCGGTCCGGCAGAGCCTCTTCAGGGCCTGGTACTCGGCCTCGGTGAACTCCGGGCCTACGTTCGCCCCGCCCATGCCGCTGGCCGGGTAGTCCTCCGGGTTTTCCACCATGTCGGTGTAATGCCCCTTGATCATCGAGCCCCATTCCCCGGCTGTCTTTACCAGCTTGCGGGCCACCCGGGGGTCGAAAAGCGTGGTGTGCAGGTCCGTGCCCACCTTGCCCACCACGAAACAGGGCCAGACATCCGGCAGCTTGTTCTCAAGCAGCCCGGTCTTCAGCCCCGTGAGGAAGGCTCGGAAAACATCCAGGTCGGCCAGCCCGCCGTGCACTTCCTCTGTGCCCACCTCGTAGCTGATCCTGGGGAGCTCCCTGGAGCGCCGGTGTTTCTCGGCATGGACAATCAGCTCCACCGTGCGCTCGACCACTGTCCCGATGGCGATCGTTTTCCCGGGCGGCAGGGTCTTGTCCACCGTGGGGTCGACATGCAGCAGGTCGTACCCGGCATCGATGCAGGCTTCCAGGGAGGCCTTGACCCCGGCGGTGGCCTGCTCCAGGTTCCAGCCCTCGCGGGCCTGCTTGTCCTTGAGCCACTGCCCGCCGTGGTCCAGTGCCGCGATTACCGGTCCCAGGTAATCGGAATCGGAGACCTCGTTCCGCACCAGTGCCATGAACTGGGCCTGGGTCCAGCCGGTATAACCGCCGTCCAGGTCCACCTGGTTCAGGGTGGCAGCGAATTTTATCGGGGCCCCGGCGCGTTCGGCCGCCCGGATCGCCGCCCTGGCGACTGCTTCGCTGTTCGGGCAGGCGGCCAGCAGGGTCGCCGGTTTCTCCCCGTGCAGTGTCCCTTTATTCAACGCTTTCAGTATCGCATCGGTCAGCGGCAGTCCTGACCGCTGGGCTAACAGTCGGATGTGGCTGTGATCGGCCGTGTCGGGATACATGTTCTCTCCACTGGCTGTTGGTCGTTCCGTAATCGCATCTATTTCTCGTATACTGAATAATTTACCCGAAGAAGTATTTTTTTTCAAGAGAATGTTTCGCAGCGGCCGGGCCTCCCCGGTAAGCCTGCCGGACCTGGCTGCTTAATCCAGGGACCTGGTCATCTCGAGTTTTTCGATCCGGTCTTTGCGGAAGATCCCGGTCTCCAGGTAGCCCCTTCTCCGGTAAAGCTTGAGCGCGGTGAGGTTGTCCGCCGAGACCAGCAGGGTTATCTTTTTTCTGTGCCAGCTCTCCCTGGCGAGGCTTTCCGCGAAATCCATCAGCAGGTCGGCCAGCCCGCTTCCGCGGTAGTCCTGTTCCAGGTAGATGTTGGCCACGTGGAACTTGTCCAGCAGGCCCAGGCCTGCCAGGATCCTGCTGACCAGCGCCGGGAGCACCAGGGGCTGCCTGCCCATGGCCATCACCAGCCACCAGGGTTTGAAAAATCCCACCTGCAGGTTGGCTACCAGGCGTCCCTGCCGGTCGGACACCACGAAAAAGCCCCAGGGGAACCTGCGGTATCCCTTGATGATGGTTTTCCGCAGCCCCGCAAGGCGTTCTTCCGCAACAGAGAGCATCCGTGCCAGCGGCTCCAGGTCGGTTTCCGGGACGAACAGGCGCAGCAGCAGAATCTCAGGCTCTTTCCCGGGAGGCTTTCTGACTTCGAGTGTCTTCAAGGCAGGCTCGGGCATTATCCGTTACGCGAAACCAGTTCGAGCAGCAATAACGCAGGCTCGGCTGCAAGGTGATTTTCCGGCCCTGCAGGAATAATACACCCCGGTGCCTGGCAGTTCAAAGAAAAATCAAATCCCGAAAAAGAGGCGGCTTCCGGCCACGGGCAAAACCGGGCAATGTCTGGTTACGCCAGCCCGGCTGCAGATTAGAGTTGCCTGCCGGTCCAAATTGAGGTAGCTTTAACCTGCCGGTTACCGGGTGAGGAAATGCACCCTCTGGTCAAATCAGGAGTCGGGACTCAGCATTCAGCAATAAAAAGAAAAAAACATCCGGCAAATAATTTTTCTGACTTCTGTATTCTTGCTTGACCTGTCTTTGGACTCTTTATCAGGAGCAAAGACCGTGCCGTATCCGCAGCTCGACCGCACGGCGCTCAGGATGAAACCCCTGGCCGAGCGCGAAAACAAGGTCCATATCGAGCGAGACCGTATCCTGCCGGGAGAGGTGCCGCCGGTCGCTGACAGGCAGTTGGCCGGGATTGTAGAGGAAGCTGCGGACCGGATAATCAGGGCCGGGAAGGCCGGGCGGCCGGTGGTCCTGGCTTTCGGCGCCCACACGATCAAGAACGGCCTCGGCCCGGTGCTGATCTCGCTGGTCGAGAACGGCTGGTTGACCCACCTGGCC
>JAFGTO010000465.1 GCA_016934095.1 Candidatus Glassiibacteriota bacterium | reverse complement strand
TCCTGCTGGACCCTGGCCCGGCCGGTCAGGGACTTTGTCCAGAGGCGTCCGGTCGAGGGTGCCGGACCCACCGAGGAGACCGAGGTCAGGATTGTCTACAACGACCACTCGATCTATTTCCTTTTTATCTGCTACGACACGGAAGCCCACAAGATAGAAGCCAGGCTTTCTCCCCGGGACCATATCATCTCCTCGGACAACGTGGACATCCTGATCGACTCCTATTTCGACCGCAGGACCGCGTTCGAATTCTCGGTCAACGCGGAGAATGTCCAGGCCGATGTGCTGCATACCGATGAGACCCGCCGCGACTGGACCTGGAACAGCATCTGGTTCTCGAATGTCAAGATCCTCGACTACGGCTGGGTGGTGGAAGTGGAGATCCCCTTCACCTGCCTGCGTTTCGGCAACCAGTTCAGCCATACCTGGGGCCTGAACCTGACACGCGCCATCGAGCGCAAGAAGGAATACCTGCAGTGGCGGATGATCCCGGCCAGCGAGTCGGGGTTCTATGTCTCCCGTTTCGGTTTGCTCCGGGGCATCGAGGACATACGCCCCTCCCGCCGGCTCGAGTTCCTGCCCTATGCCACCGCCCAGGTGCAGGACAACGAGGTCATGCCGAAGGACTTTACCCGCCAAGTGGGGCTGGACATCAAGTACGGCCTGGCTTCGAGCACCACCCTTGACCTGGCCATCAACCCGGAGTTCGGCACTGTGGAGACGGATGAGGAAATGCTGAACCTGTCTCCCTTCCCCACTTATTACCCGGAGAAGCGGCCTTTCTTCCTGGAGTTCCAGGATGTTTTCCGCACCAACATCCCACTGGTGCACAGCCGCAGGATCGGCAAGCCCCTGGGCAACGCGGTGAACCCCTGGGCCACCATTTTGGCCGGGGCGCGCCTGGTGGGCAAGACCTCGGACGGCTGGTGCTTCGGTGTGCTGGAGGCCGTGGCAGATGAGGAGAAATACTTTTTCCTCGACCGGGATGCGGATGGCGAGTTCGAACAGGACGAGGAGAAAGCTTACCGCAGCAGGCAGGATGCTCCGCCCGGAGACCGCGAAAGCCTGGCAGTGAAGTACCTGGAGCCGCGCACCAATTATTTTATCGGCAGAGTCTCGCGGGAGTTCGGCAACAGGTCCAATTTCGGGATAATCACCACCGCGGTCAACCGCGCCGGCATCGGCGAGCATTTCGACGCCAACCCGTCCGCCTACACCGGGGGGCTCGACTGGGACCTGGCTTTCAGGGATACCTGGCAGTTTTCCGGGCAGGTCGCCGGCTCTTTTGTCGAGGAGGCGGATGAGGAGAGGGTCGAGGGCTACGGGACCGAGCTGAGGCTCAGGAAGTTCAGCGGCGAGCACCTGACCTGCGGAGTCGGCTACGACCGCTATTCCAGCGATTTCGAGGTGAACGACCTGGGCTGGCTCTACGGCAACGATTACGGTACCCACAACCTCAGGGCC
Organism: Candidatus Glassiibacteriota bacterium; assembly: GCA_016934095.1. GTDB lineage: Bacteria > Gemmatimonadota > Glassbacteria > GWA2-58-10 > GWA2-58-10 > JAFGTO01. Next base: position 1,094 of record JAFGTO010000465.1, on the reverse strand, counting down.
AACCTCGAGCTCAGGGGCCGTCCCCAGGCCAGGGGCGTACGCTCCTGGAACCTGAACTGGCAGGTCTACCGGACCTGGACCGACGATCAACTGGAAGACCTCTACGGGAAAAACTTCGGCAACCGGTTTTTTACCGAGCCTGATGGCTACGACGGGAGCGCCCTGCTGAGGTCCGAGGGCGGCTCGATGGGCGGCTGGCTCAGTTTCATGAACTACTGGAGCTGCTTTTTCGGCCTGGGCACTAATTTCGATGACGTCGAGGACCCCTACCGGGCGGCGGGTGACTATAACTTCGTTTTCGTCTACCCCCGGCGGACTTACTACTGGTTCGGTATGGGCAACGATTACAGCTCGCCGCTCAATGTCAGTATCAACCATAACGGCGGCGGCTTCCGGGACGGCAGCAGGTGGAGCAGCAGTATCAGGGTCCGCCTGCGGCCCAGCCCGAACCTGGAGTTCAACCTCGAGCCCCGCCTGGACAAGCGCTGGGACTTTTCGGATTTCAGCGACCCGGTCGAGGTGCCGGACACCGAGATGCCGGAAAAGATACTCACCCTGCGCAGGACCCGCTTCGAGAGCCTGGTTTTCCGCACCAGCTACAGCCTGAGCAACCGGCTCGACTTCCGCCTCTTCGCCCAGTACACCGATTTCCACTCCAGGCGCTACCGGACTTTGGAGGAGCCTGGGTTCGGGATAGATTCTCCCGACGATTCGAGGTCCACCCTGGGCCTGCACTTCGTCACCCGCTTCGAGTACCGCCCCGGCAGCTACTTTTACCTGGTCTACCGCGAAAACCGCCACGAGACCGATGAAGGCGGCGGTTTCGGCAAGCCGGACCGCCAGATTATCGGCAAGTTCACCTACTGGCTGAACAAGGGTTGAAGCTGCCGGCAACTATACCTGGGAGTGCCTCCATGCGTGTGCTTTTTTCCGGAATCAGGCTCCTGGTCTTCCTGCTGCTGGCCGTTCCATCGGCCCTGCCTGCCTCCAACGGCAGGGTGGTGGCGGACAGCGGGGGCATCCAGGTGCTGGAGGTCTGGGGGACCAACCGCCAGATGGGCGAGGCGCTGGCCGCTTTCCAGGGCCCGCAGATA
>JAFGTO010000464.1 GCA_016934095.1 Candidatus Glassiibacteriota bacterium | reverse complement strand
GCATCAGGGCGAAAGCCCCGGCCGCCCAGAACCCGGCAGCCGCGCCGTAGCGCCTGCCCACGCTCAGGAAGAGCAGGGCCACCAGCACGGAGAACATGACCGCCGGAGAAAGCCGGTAGGCGCCCATTGGGCCCAGCCGGCCCTCGAAGAGGGCCAGGGTCAGGGAGCTGCAGAGCAGGTAGAACTGGGGGTGCGCGCCGGCACTCCGGTAGAGCCTGCTGTAGTCCCAGTAGCGGTCAATGGTCTCGGCGCCGAACGGCTCTTGCCAGCTCCCGGAGGCAATCGCCCCGCCAGCCTGCCTGAGCCACTCCATCTGCTGGAGGCAGCACCTGTAGTAATTGGGCTCATCCGTAGTGATCCCGGGGTCATCCAAGGTGGCTGCGACTGCAATCAGGGCGGCAAGCCCCACCGCAACCGACAGGATGGTCAGCAGGCGGGGAGATCTCGGGGCGGGAGGTTTCGCCGGGGGCATAGGCCAGACACCGTTGATAGGTTAGACATCGTGGCCGGTTTCGGCCTTTAGTTTAACAGACGCCCGGTTTGCTTTCAAACAAATTCCCCGGAGGACTTTAGCGTGCGGCGGGGCGGCCGGGAAGGGCAGCGCCGGTCAGGCGATAGCTGCCCCGGGCGCGGGTTTTTTCCTGGCGACTACAAGGATGCCGGGAGAAAAGAACGGGGAGTTCGGCAGGAACTGGCCGGTGGCTTCCAGGCCGAAAAGCAGCACCTTGTAAATGAAGCGGACAGCTTTCCCCGAGTTCTTGAACAGGCCGCCGATCCCGGTGTTTCTCAGACCCGCGCCCCCGCAGTAAGCGGCCTCGAGTATCTCCACCCCTTCCGTGGAGCGCAGCGCCTCCACCAGGTCCCCGAGGCCCAGCACCGTATGGACCGCGTAACTTTCCGGGGCGATGACCTGCATGATTTTCCCCAGGGGCTTGCGCAGGTTCGGCACCGAGAGGACCAGGTAGCCGCCCGGAGCTACCAGGTCCAGGTGTTTTTTGATCACCTCGCGCCAGTTCTCGTAATGCTCGATAAACCCGAAACTCAGCACCACGTCCCACAGCTTTTCGCCGGCCGGCGGCTGGTAACTGAAAAAGTCCGTGTGGATCACCTCCGCCTCGACACCCTCGGCAGCAAGGAGCCGGCGGGTAATCCCGGCACTGCGCTCGAGGTATTCCAGACCGCAGACCCGGTAGCCGAAATATTTATGGAAGTACCACATCAGGCGCCCCGGGTAGCAGCCGACCTCGAGCAGGCGGAAATTTTCGTTCCTGGGGAGTGTCCTGCGGAAAATGCGGTGCTCATCGAAAAAATAGGCCCTGGCAAGGCTGAAAGAGATTTTTTTTATCCGGTAGGAAGAGGACTTGCTGTCCCAGTACTCCTTGCCGGCCAGGGATTGCGGGCTGCGCTCCTGCTCGGTCATTCTTCCAGCCTTTCTACCGCTTGCCAGGCAGCAGGCCCAGCAGGTTGGCCGAAGCTATGCATTCTTTCTCTTCCTTGCCGACCAAGAGGTTTTCGATGCGCAGGACCAGCGGGGCAGGCTCGATAAGCGGCATGTCCACCCCGAAGAGGACCCTGCCGGCGCCCAGGCTGCCGATGAGCCTCTCCAGGTAGCCGGCGAAAAAGGCGCAGGCGCCGGAAGTGTCGATCCAGAGGTTGTCGCGCGGCTGGGCGATGAGACGGGGGATGTTTTCATAGAGACGGTTCATCCCGCCCAGGTGGGCCATGATGAACTTCGCCGCAGGGTATTCCAGGCAGAGCTCCAGGATCTCCACGGCGTGTTCCTCGGTTGAGGAATGGACCATCAGCGGCACCTCCAGGGCCTGCGCGCGCTCGATTATCGGCCCCAGGCCGGGCTCGGTCTTGTCCCAACCCTGCAAGAACTGGCACATTTCCCCCACCATCACGAAAGGTCCCCGGGCGATGTAGGCCTCGATTTCCCTCAAGCTGGCTTCCGGGAACTTCGGGTTGACACAGACCGAGCCATCCAGTCGCTCCGGGTAGCGGCCCACCGCCCGGCCCACAGTCTCGTTGGCCAGGGCCAGGTCATCCGGGTTGTCGGCGTAGATGCCCCTGACCGAGGAGATCACCGCCCGCTCGATCCCGCAGGCATCCATTTTCTGCAAAAGCTTCTCGGCGCTCCATCCGCCGTAACGGTCGATGTCATCCAGGTGGGAATGGCAATCGTAGTACATTCGGTCTCTCCCTGTGCTCTTGGTCTTTTTGATGTCTTTGAAACAGCCGGTCAGCGCACCCTCACCCGGCTCAGGCGGTACCAGCCGTCCTCATCGCGTCCCCGGACAGCCAGCCTGATCCCCGGCTTGCCGCTTTGCGGGTCCAGCAGGGCGATGCCCAGCTCATATTCGCCGGGCGGCAGGTCCTGCGGTACGGTGATACCGGCCTGCAGGGGGACCGGGCCGGGCAGCCAGCCGGTAATGTCTATGCCGGTGTCCACCACCCGGCCCGTGCCGCCCCCGGCCGGGCGGAACTCGAAGGCCAGCGGATGGTTGAGGTAGCAGGGCGCCACGCCCCTGTTCTCCCACAGCATCTCGTAGAGCAGGGTGCCGCCTGCGCTCACCGCAGGCTGGTGCAACAGCTTTTTCAGCACGAAACGGTAGCCCATCTTTTTTTCGAACTCCACCACCCTGGGCCACCATTCCTCGGGTATGGACTCGGACCCGTTGTTGAGCACCGAGACATGCCATCGCAGGGCCTCGGAGAGGATGTAGTCCAGGTCCCAGCCCTTGTCGTGCCAGTACTGAATGGTCCAGCAGGTCTCGAACACCACCGGCGCGCGCTTCCAGGCCTCGTTGGCGCCGGCCTCGTCCAGGGCCTGCTGGTAGAAATCCTCCATGTGGTTCCAGTCGTCGTTGAACCCGCCCATATCGCCCAGGCAGTCAGCCCTCCAGCCAGTGCCCTTGCTGATAGCGTATTCAAGGCCGTGTTCCCCGCCGATCAGCATAATCAGCGGTGTCTTTTTGAAACTCTCCAGGTAGGCATCGATAATTTTTTCGCGTATTTTATCAGACGGCATATCCATCCCGGTGCCGCCGGTATGCCACTCGCCCCAGCGCCCCACAGTACCGATATCCACGTGGTCCACATCCGGGTGGCCATCATAGCGCGCGCCCAGGGCATGGATCAGGGCCGCGTGTTTCTCCAGGAACACGGGATCATCATAGAACGGCTGCCAGTTGTCCGGATTACCCTCGTAGGGCATACCCTTTGCCCCGGCTTTCCTTACCCAATCCGGCACTCCGGGCCTCCCGTTCTGGCACATTACACGGAAATTGAGTTTCTGCCCGTTCTCCCTGGCACGCGCCAAGACCCCGTCGATCAGTTCATAGTCAATATTGCCTTCCTGCGGCTCCAGCCTGTCCCAGTACCAGCGGAACTGCACCAGAGTGCTCTGGGGATGGAGCCTGTCCTGTATGTCCTGGTTGAAAATGTGGGTTGTGGCAAATCCCCGCCCTGGGTTGACCAGGGTTTCATCCAGTCCGGCAGGTTCCACCACTGTCTGGCCGCCGGTGCAGGAGATGAGGAGGGGGAAGATTATTGTTATAGCGAGCAGTAATTTCGAATCCCTCTTATTCATTTAACTTCCTTTCCAATATTTCCAGTTGTTTTTTTGTTGTTTTTATCTGTGGATGTTCTTCATCGAAAAATTCACGTAAAAT
>JAFGTO010000463.1 GCA_016934095.1 Candidatus Glassiibacteriota bacterium | reverse complement strand
GTGGTGTCGGCGGCAGGGGAGATGATTTTCACCAGCGGCGGCTCGCTGGTAGCCAGCACGGTTACTACCAGCGTGTCCGCGGCGCTGCGTCCGTAAGTGTCGACAACCTGGTAGGTCATCTCGAAGGTGCCGGGGATGTCCCAGACGACTGTTCCCGGTGCGGCGGCCGTGATGTCGGCGATCCCGCTGCCGTCCCCGAAGTGCCAGGCCCGGCCGGAGACCGAGATGCCGTCAGGTATGTATTCCCGGGCGGCCGGGCTGAAAAGACCGCCGGCCAGGAAAACGGTGTCCGCCGCCGGGCTGGTGATCCGCACCATCAGCTCGGTCAGCTCCTTGACCGTAACGGCGACATGGGCCGATCCCTGGCCCCAGAGGCTGTCTTCCACCAGCACGGTGATCCGGTGCGTCCCGGACGGCAAGCTGTCCGTGGAGAACTCGGCCTCGTTCGAGAGCTGGCCCGAGATGCTGGAGCTCCAGAGCCAGCCGGAGCCGGCCGGCAGGTCATCGTAGCCGGTGCGGGCCAAGGCCCGGAACTCCACTTTCTCCCCGACCAGGAAAACACTGCTGTCCTGGGGCGAAAGCACCGAGACCAGCAGGATCCCGGCTTCCGGGTCGAACGGGTTGTCGCGCGGTGCATCGCGGCAGGATACCTGCCAGAGGAGCGCCGCGGCCAGGGCCAGGACAGGGATATGGCTTGTTCTTCTCAAAATGGCCTGGAAAGGCTGAGGTGTATCCGCTCTCCGCTTTCCGGAGTCCGGTCGGGTTTGTCGACCTCGACCCTCAGTGATGAGCCGGTCCGCGGCAGAATGAAATAATGGTCCACGATATTCAACAGGTAAAGCCCGGCGGTCGTGTATAAAAGGCCGTCCGAGAGCTTGAGGCTGCTCTGCGCCTTGTCGTAGAGCCTGTTGAATTCACCGGGCTGCGCGGAGCGCGGGAGCTCCCGGTAATCAGTCATGTAGCCACTGTACTGCGAGTGATAATAGAGTCCCAGTGCCAGGCAGCCGCCGGTGGCCGCCAGCATGGCTGTTCCGCTCAGTTTCTGGCCGCTGACCAGGCGGGCACCGCCTGGGACCAGGGCCCAGGCGGCGTGGACAGGCGGCCGCATTACGGCCTTTCCGCGAGCGGTCCCGGGTCTGCCGGACTCTGCTGCGGCCTTCTCTTCGGCCAGCCGGGTCATCCGGCTGCTGGCCTCATCCAGCTTGTCCATAACCTGATCGACTCTCCGGCCGAGTACCTGGACCTCATCGACCAGACTCTCGACTTCCTGGCTGGACACCTGCTCCAGCCGGCACAGCTCCGCATAGACCCAGCCGGCCTGCTGGCGGTAGGTTATCCGGTACCACTTGGGCCTGACTTCAGCGACCGGGAAACGCTCTCCCTTCATCGCGCGGCCGATCCGCCGGAACTTGGTACCAGGGCCGCTGCGGATGTTGGCGTAACGGTTTGTGATCACCGCCTCTCCGGATGACTGCGCCCGAATTCCTTGCGGAAAACTCAGGGTGAGACTTAATATGAGGCTCGAGGCAGCCAGGGCCGCAGGCAAGACACGGGACGGGCGGAAGAAGATGCCGCATTCAAGCATGGGGATCAGTCCTTGATCTGGGTAATGGCCTTCGCTCCGGATAGTCGCCTCAGAAGGATTATCAAACCAACTTGTTGATATTTAGAGAATTAAGCGATATTATTGTCTCGACGTCCGGATGGTTCGGTAATTGCCTGAGAGATTACCGGTGTTTTGGCAATGCATAAATCGGGCCATAACGGATAGCTCATACATCCGTGGGGTAAATTTATTTCCGGCAGGTAGTTTGGCGGATTAAACTCAAAAAGTTTATAAATGATTATCTATAAATAGCTTATGCAAGTATACCCCTGCATGGTCTGTCCCGGGCGGAAATCGCTGTCGCATCCTTTTGGTTAAGGAGGTTAACCCGAATGGATACTTTGCTGCTGATGCTGACGACTTTTTTCGGCTACCTGGCGGTTTACCACACTTACGGCAGGTTCCTGGGCCGTAAGGTGTTCCGGCTCGACCGGGATGCTCCCGTACCCTCTCGTCAGCTCGAGGACGGCACTGATTACGTACCCACCCGCAAGGCCATCATTTTCGGGCACCACTACACCTCGATCGCCGGCACCGGGCCGATAGTCGGGCCGGCTATCGGGATCATCTGGGGCTGGGTGCCGGCCCTGCTCTGGGTTTTCCTGGGCGCGGTGCTGATGGGCGGCATGCACGACCTGGGCTCCCTGGTGGTCAGCCTGCGCAACCAGGGCAAGTCGCTCGCCGAGGTCACGGCCAGGTTCATCAACCGCAGGGTGCGCCTGATCTTTTTCCTGGTCGTTTTCCTCGAGCTCTGGATCGTGATCGCCATCTTCGGGCTGATCATCGCCATCATCTTCAGCACTTTCCCCGCCTCGGTGCTGGCGGTCTGGCTGCAGATCCCCATCGCCGTGGCCCTGGGCTGGCTGATCTACCGCAGGGGCGGTAACGTGGTCCTCTGCACCACCGTCGCCGTGGCGCTGATGTACTTTACCATCTATCTCGGCAGCCGGGCCCCGCTTGCCCTGGGCCCGGTGTTCGGCCTGCCTGCCACCGGTGCCTGGACCGTGATCCTGCTGGTTTACGCCTACATCGCCTCCACCCTGCCGGTCACCGTGCTGCTCCAGCCGCGGGACTATATCAATGCCTGGCAGCTCTTCCTCTCGATGGGCCTGCTGGCTCTCGGCGGCATGGCGGCCGGCGCTTTCGGCAACATGGAGCTGGTCGCGCCGGCCTACAACCCCGGCGCCGAGGGTGCGCCCCCCCTCTGGCCGTTCATGTTCATCACCATCGCCTGCGGGGCGATCAGCGGCTTCCACTCGATCGTCAGCTCGGGTACCACCAGCAAGCAGACTTCCTGCGAGCCGGATGCGCTCTTCGTGGGCTACGGCTCGATGCTGCTCGAGTCCTGCCTGGCTACCCTGGTGCTGGTGGCCGTGGCCGCGGGTATCGGCCTGGGTTATACCACTGCCTCGGGGGAAGTCCTCACCGGCCAGGCGGCCTGGCAGCAGCACTACCAGTCCTGGTCCGCGGCCGGGGGGCTCTCCTCGAAGATCGGCGCGGTGGTGATCGGCTCGGCCAACATGATGGCCGCCGTGGGCATCCCCCTGGTGATCGGCAAGGTGATCATGGGAGTGTTTATCTGCTCTTTCGCCGGCACCACCCTGGATACCGCAACCCGCACCCAGCGCTACATCCTCTCCGAGCTGTTCGGCGACCTGAAGCTGAAAAAGCTCTCAGGGCGCTGGGTTACCACCGCGGTGGCGGTGGTTACCGCGGCGGTGCTGGCCTTTGCCACCGGGGCGGACGGTAAGGGGGCGCTGACCCTCTGGCCGATGTTCGGCGCGGTGAACCAGTTGCTGGCCGGCCTAGCCCTGCTGCTGATCACCCTCTACCTCCACCGTCGGGGCGGGTGGTACTACCTGCTCAGCGGCCTGCCCTGCGTGTTCATGGTAATCACCACAGGCTACGCCATGCTGCTCAACGAGGTCAATTATCTCTCAGCGGGCCAGTACCTGCTGGCTGCAATCAATGGGTTCACAATCTTGCTGGCGGGGTGGATGATAGTCGAGGCGCTGCTCAAGGTCGCAGAGCCGGCGGGCGGGATGCCGGCGACAGCGGAAGCCTGAGCGCAGGGGCTGACATTGAGGAAAGAACGTATGGGGCTTGAAGGGGGGATGCAGGGCCTCCTCGGGCAGTATGCGGCCGACTGCGGCCGGGCCGCGCCTGTCATGCTCCAGGCCTTTGCAAGACTCTCCTAGACTTCGGCCGCAGCTTGCCGGCCCAGTATAAACGGCGCTGCCGGAAGGAGCTTGATAGCCAGGATAATTCATAAGGACTTTGTCTTGAGCATTTTAAAACGCCGGTGGGCGCGGGCTGGCAGCCTTTTTGCTTTGGCACTGGTATTCG
>JAFGTO010000462.1 GCA_016934095.1 Candidatus Glassiibacteriota bacterium | reverse complement strand
AACTGGCGGTTGAGATAGGTGATCATCTCATCGGCGTTGTCTGTGGCCAGTTTCATGGCCTGGCGACGGGCGGCCTGTTCGCTGGCGACGTTTTCGACAACCATCCGGTAGACCGAGCTCTGCGCGAAAAGCGGCAGCAGCGTATTCACTATCTCCGTGCTGGAAGGCTCGAAGATGAAATCCGTCTCCACGGCCTCACGCTCCGGCCCGGCCGGAGCGGTGAGCGGCAACAGTTGCTCGGTTGCCGTTTCCTGCCGGCCTGCCGAGACAAACCGGCAGTAGACCACGTGGACCTGGTCCACCTCGCGGCAGAGGAAGTCCTCGATCAGCAGGCGGCCGAGCTGACGGGTTTTCTCCACCGACTGGTCGTCCGGCAGCTCGATGTCCTTCCAGGCGGCTTCGTAGCCGCGGTGGCGGAAATAGCTGATACCCTTTTTACCGCTGGTAAAAAGCTTCACCCCTGTCCTCCGGCCGCTGAACTCATGGTACAACAACTGGGCTGTCCGGCAGATATTGTTGTTGAATGCTCCGCAGAGGCCGCGGTTGGCGCTCAAGACCAGCAGCGCCACGTTTTTCACCTCGGCCCTTTTCTCCATCAGCGGGTGGGCCAGGGCCTCCGGACTAGTGGCCAGCCCGCCGAGCACATCTGCCAGGGCCTCGGAATAGGGCCGGGACGACAGGACCACTTTCTGGTACTTCTTGAGCCTGGAAGTGGCCACCATCTCCATAGTACGGGTGATCTTCCTGGTCTTGGTTACTGCGACGATGCGATTTTTTATTTCACGGGCTTTTGCCATCGGGGTCTTTACCGGATTGAACAGCGGACGAAGATGAACAGTTATAACAGCCTTGACAATCTAAGCTTCCCGGCAGCCTGCTGCGGGGACTCTTCAATTTGGCACTCCTGCGGCCTGAGGCAAAGGCGGCACCCGACCGGCGGACTGCCGGATGAGCCTGATGAATGGGCCTTCAGACAAACCGTCGACCCGCCACTTGCAGCCTGCTCCCTGCCGCAGGATGACACCTGCATTATACCTGCACGGTTTTCCCGAACTCAGCCATGAACTCCCCGATCACCTTTTCGAGCCCCTTGGCGATCTCCTCGGTGAGCTCTTTTTCTTTCTCTACCCTGGAGAGCAGGTCGGCGTACCTGGTGCGCATGGCCTCGAGATACTCCGCCTCGAACCTGGGGACAATCTCCACCGGCAGCTTGTCCAGGTAGCCCTTGGTGGCTGCGTAGATCAGGACGACCTGTTCCTGGACCGGCATCGGCTTGTACTGGGGCTGCTTGAGGATCTCCACCAGGCGCTCGCCGCGGGCCAGTTGTTCCTGGGTGGCTTTGTCCAGGTCCGAGCCGAACTGGGCGAAAGCCTCGAGCTCGCGGTACTGGGCCAGGTCGAGCCGCAGGCTGCCGGCGACCTTTTTCATGGCCTTGTTCTGGGCGTTGCCGCCCACCCGGCTGACCGAGATGCCGACATTGATCGCCGGGCGCACCCCGCCGTAGAAGAGGCTGGGTTCCAGGTAGATCTGCCCGTCCGTGATCGAGATCACGTTGGTGGGGATGTAAGCCGAGACATCGCCTGCCTGGGTCTCGATGATCGGCAGGGCGGTAAGGCTCCCTCCGCCCATCTCCTCGCTGAGCTTGGCGGCGCGCTCGAGCAGGCGCGAGTGCAGGTAGAACACGTCCCCGGGGAAGGCCTCGCGTCCCGGCGGCCGGCGCAGCAGCAGGCTGAGCTGCCGGTAAGCCGCGGCCTGCTTCGAGAGGTCGTCGTAAATGCAGAGGGTGTCGTGGATCTCGTAGCGGCCCTCTTTGTCGTACATGAACTCCTCGGCCATGGCGCAGCCGGCATAGGGCGCAACATACTGCAGAGGGGCCGGGTCGCTGGCGGAGGACATTACTATGATAGTGTAATCCATGGCGCCGCGGCTGCGCAGGCGCTCCACCACCGCGGCCACGCTGGAGGATTTCTGGCCGATAGCCACGTAGACACAGATCACTCCCTGGCCGCGCTGGTTGATGATCGCATCCACCGCGATGGCGGTCTTGCCGGTGCCCCGGTCGCCGATGATCAGCTCGCGCTGGCCGCGGCCGATCGGGATCATCGAGTCGACCGCCTTGAGGCCTGTCTGCAGGGGCTGTTTTACCGGCTGACGGTAGATGACGCCGGGAGCTCTGAACTCGAGCCTGCGGGTGCGGTCGGACTCGATCGGGCCCTTGCCGTCAAGCGGCTGGCCCAGGGGGTTGACCACCCGGCCGATCAGCGCCTTGCCCGCGGGGACCTCGAGCACGCGCCCGGTGCGGCTGACCTCGTCTCCCTCGCGGATATGCAGGTAATCACCCAGGATCACCGCGCCGATATTGTTTTCCTCCAGGTTCAGGGCCAGCCCGTAGACCTCGCTGCCGAAGTCGAGCATCTCTCCGGCCATGCAGTTGGTCAGGCCGTAGATGCGTGCGATACCATCCCCAACTTCGAGAACGTGGCCTACCTCCTCCACGTCCATCTCGCCCTGGTAATGTTCGATTTCCTGGAGGAGTATCGAGCTTATTTCCTCGGATTGTATTTTCTTCATAACTTGTGGGCTCCTTCTATTTCTCTTTCAGGATCTGCTGTCCCAGACGGACTAGCTTGCCGCGGAGACTGCCGTCATAAACCATGTCGCCGATCCGGCAGACCAATCCGCCGAGCAGATGGGGGTCCACCGAGTCCCTGAGCATCACCGAACACCCTAAGTGCCTGCCAAGACTGTCGGCAAGGGCGCCGTGCTCCTGCTCAGTCAGCTTCACTGCCGTGGCGGCGAAAGCCTCCACCCGGTTGAGATAGATGTTGACCTGTTCTGCGTAAGCCCGGTAGATCCCGGACAGCAGGTTCTGGCGGCGCTTATCGATAAGCACCTGGAGGAACTTGAACAGGTGCTGGTCAATACGGCCCTCGAACGCCTTTTTCAACAGCCGGTGCTTTTTCTCCGCGCTGATCTGAGGGGCCAGCAGGAAAAATTTCACCTGCCGGTTGCTTTCGATCAGCTCGACCAGCTCGCCATACTGACCGGCGATCAAGTCGATCTTGTCGGTCCGCTGGGCGAGCATGAAAAGGGCTTTCGCGTATTCTTTCTCGACTGCGGAAGTACTCATTTCATCTTCTGGTCTATCTCTGAAATGGTTTGCTCGATCAGGCCCCGGTGATCCTTCTCGTCCAGACTGCGCTCTATCAGGCGCCCTGCGGCCGCCAGGCTCAGGTT
>JAFGTO010000461.1 GCA_016934095.1 Candidatus Glassiibacteriota bacterium | reverse complement strand
TCACCTGCTCGGAAGAGCCGGATGGGGTAACGCCCCACGTCCGGTTCTGTGAGGGTGAAATCCAGTAATGGATGATCTACTCGACTGGATCACCTGTTGTTAAGATACGCAAAGAATCTCATTTAATAAATGTCCCTCGCAGAATCTTTCGGGCAGGGCCTGTCCCGGGGCGGGGCGCAGCCGGGCGGAAATCCCGGGCGTGCTGCCCGGTCTTCCTGAAAAGGGAATCCATACGAAAGGCTAACTGGAGTTGTGGGAAGCTGGTAAGAAAAGGCAGGTAGGTTGATTCTCGCCTGAAGAGCTTCGGTGTATGCCATATAAAACGGCTCCATTTCGTCTGGCGCGAAATGGAGCCATCCTCCGGCGGAATTGTCCGGCCCCCCTCCCGGACAACTCAACAGAATTGTACCGCCGGATTCTTATCGGACAGCCCGGACGGTGAAGATACCCGGGATGCCGCGTATCGGCCGGAACCTTTGACACTTCCGGTAAAAAGCAAACCCTGTGCCAGTAATGGCTCTTGCACGAAACTCTTTTGATTATAAAGACTTACATAAAAACGTGAACCGGCATTGCCCTTTTGTCTGATCCCGGTTTGTTACTTACGCAATTCTATTGTCTCCGGCCGAGTAACAGTTTATAATACGATTTCATGTAAGCCTTCCGCAGGCAGTTTCTCCGGCAGTCACCACGAAAACGGATCGAGAGACCATGTCATTACCTGCCCTGGCACAGGTCCGCAAGGCCCGAAGCTTTATCGGACCATACCTTATGCCCACTCCGCTGCACCGTTATCCCTCGCTCGAGCGCCTGCTGGGCGCCGAGGTCCATATCAAGCACGAGAACCACCACCTGGTCGGCGCTTTCAAGGTACGGGGCGGAGTATACCTGGTAGGCACCCTGCCCGCCACGCAGAAGCGCAGGGGGGTTATCGGGGCCACCCGAGGCAACCACGGCCAGTCTCTCGCCTACGCCGGAAGACTTTTCGGGGTGAAAGCGGTAATCGTGGTCCCCCACGGGAACAACCCGGAGAAAAATGAAGCCATGCGGCTGCTGGGGGCTGAGCTGATCGAGCACGGCAGGGATTTCGACGAGGCGGTGAAACTGGTGGAGGAACTCACCCGCGAACACGGGTACCGTTATGTCCACTCGGCCAACGAGCCGAAGCTTATCGCCGGAGTCGGGACTTACTCGCTGGAGGTGTTCGAGCGGCTGCCGGATGCCGGGGTGATGATCGTGCCAGTGGGACTGGGCAGCGGAATTTCCGGCGCCTGCGTGGTGGCGGAAGGCCTGAAGAAAAAAACCCGTCTGGTGGGGGTGCAGGCCGAGGCGGCTTCCGCCGTGGCGCAGAGCTGGCGGTCCGGCAAAGTTGTCTCTACCCGCAGCGCGGACACGGTGGCCGACGGGCTGGCGACCCGCATCCCGGCCGAGATGACCCTGGAGATCATGCGCAGGCGGGTGGATGAGATGGTTACCGTGAGCGAGCAGGAGATAACCGAGGCGGTCCGCCTGATGATCCAGTCGACCCACAACCTGGTGGAGCCTGCCGGGGCCTGCGCCCTGGCCGCCGCCCTGAAAATCAGGCAGCGGCTGGCCGGGAAAAAAGTGGTCCTGGTGCAGACCGGCGCCAACATCGACTGGGCCACCCTGAGGCGGATAGTGCTCTGAACGCTCTGAATGGCTCTTTGTCCGGCTACACGCCCCCAGGCGCACGGGTGCGGCAACAAATACGGTGTTTTGATTATTTTTACTCGCTCGCTAACCCCGCGGCGAGCCGCGGGCAATGCGCTCACTTGCCGATTCAGACCCGTTCCTGCCGCATAAAAAAACCGGAAGAACCTCTCGGCATTCTTCCGGCAGCAAAAAGCAGTCGATTTTCCCGTGCGCTCTCGGGTCAATTAAATGGCGGAGAGGGAGGGATTCGAACCCTCGGTAGAGTTGCCTCTACAACACCTTAGCAGGGTGCCGCCTTCAGCCAGCTCGGCCACCTCTCCCCAGGGGTTCTTTCCGGTCAGGCGGCTCCAAATTAAACCGGGGCGCCGTGGCTGTCAAGCTTTTTACCCGGCTGTCCTTGATGGCGTTCCGCCCCGGCGGCACGTATCACAGGCAACCCCGGGCAGGCTTTATTCCTGGGCCTGTTCAGGCGGCTGGGGTTCGTGGGTCTGCTGTTCCTCGACCGGGGAGACGATATTCAGGACTTCCTGTGTCTGCTTGTATTCGGCGACATACTCGACTACTTCCGCGAGCATCTGCCAGCTCTCCCAGGTCTCATCCGGGACCAGTACCTGGAAATGGTCCTCGATCTCCAGCAGCGCGGCGGTCAGCTCCAGAGAATTCATCACCAGCTCCTCCAGCCGCGTATCCATGCTGAGGTTACCCATCCGGCAGCCGTTGGTTTTCAGGATCCTCTTGAGTGTATTGAAAATTTCCTCGACAGACACTTTTCGGCTCCGCGTGCGGAGTGAAACAATTTCAGCATCCGGTTTCCAGCTCCACAACTTTCCCGCCGGCTGCACGGCTGGCAGCCCCGGCCTCGATGATCCTGACCACTTCCAGGGCCTGGTCGTAGGGTACCACGGGGATCCCGCTCTCGAATGACTCCAGCACCGCCGCCGCCATCGGCCTGGTACTGTCGGTGAAGGAAAAGTTAACCACTTCGTGGCCCCCGGCAGCGCTGACTGTCAGCGAATAAGCGTGGTCTTCCCAGGAATGGATGACCCCGCAGGTGCCGCCGGCGAATTCCACCAGGAGCAGGTGGCGTCTGGTGCCGGTGCCTATGTTGCGCAGGCGGACCACGGTGTCCGGAGAGACCACGTCCATCAGCAGCTCGATCCCGTGCACGGAGTAGCGGGCCAGGTCCTGGTGGCAGGGACAGCAGACAGTTACTATCCCGGCGGGGCCCAGCGGGGCGGCCAGCTTTTTTTTCAGCTCCATCATCTCCGGCACGAAGCGCAGGCTGCTGCAGGTGGAAAGGACCGCACCGCTTGCCTGTGCAGCCTCGATCATGGCCCTGGCATCGGCTGTGCTCTCGGCCAGCGGCTTGTCCACGAACACGCTTTTCCCCTGCTCCAGGAAGGCCACAGCCTGCTCCCGGTGGTATTCTCCCCACATGTCGCAGACAAAAGCCGCCTCGGTCCCCTCGGCCGCCTCGGCCAGGGTGTCGACGACCTCTGCCACTTTCACCGCCCCAGCCACCGATTCGGCGAAAGACCGGTCGCGGGCCCACGCTTTGGTAAAGCGCCATTTATCGCCGAGAAATCCCGGCCAGTCATGCTGCGGGAACAGCGCGTGGGTCCACTCCGGGGAATTGCGCTCGAAAACCTTGCGCACGCCGCCATTCACCAGGCCGCCGAAAAGATACGGGTGGGAGTTGTTGAG
>JAFGTO010000063.1 GCA_016934095.1 Candidatus Glassiibacteriota bacterium | reverse complement strand
CGGCTGTCAAGGGGCAGGCCTTTTTCTGGACTGCCGGGAGAAAAACCGGGAGTGATCTTTTCACCGTTACCGGGGAGAGCTTTTAGCGATGGAGCGCAGGCGGCAGAGGATCCTCCTGGTGGAGCCCCCGTTTTACCGGCTTTTCAAGGACACCTACTCGTTGGACAGGTACCCGCTCGCGCTGGGTTACCTGGCCGGGGCGATAAAAGAAAAGACCGACTGGGAAGTAACAGCTTACAACGCCGATTTTACCCCGGCGAGCGAAACCTGGCTGGTCAGCTACCTGGCCGGCGAGGGGTTCCGGAACTACCTGCAGGGCCTGCAGGACCCATCCGCAGCGGTCTGGGGGGAAGTCCGGGCGGCTATCTCTGAGCTCAGGCCCGGGGTAGTGGGGATCTCCGCCAAGAGCCAGAACTTCGCCTCGGCCTGCCGGGTGGCCGGGCTGGCCAAGGAGATCGACCCGGGGACCGTGGTGGTAGTCGGCGGCCCGCATCCCTCGATGGTCGGGCCCGGGGTGCTGGAGTGCCCGGATATCGATGTATCTGTCAGGGGAGAGGGCGAAAACACCATTGCCGAGCTGCTGGAAGCGCTGGGGGCGGGCAGAGACCTGGCCGGCATCAGGGGTATCGCCTACAGGAAGGAGGGCCGGGTCTGCGAGAACGGCCCGAGAGAATTTATCGATAACCTGGATACCCTGGGGTTCCCACACGACAACGCTCCCGGAGTGCTCAAGGATTACGGCAAATACCCGCCGACAGCCTTCCAGTATGTTTTCTCCACCAGGGGATGCCCCTACAACTGTTTTTTCTGCGGGTCCCGCCAGATCTGGAGCCGCAGGGTGAGGTTCCACTGTCCGGAATACGTGGTAGGGCAGATAAGAAGCCTGCAGCAAAAGGGCTTGAAATCGGTCTATTTCAGCGATGACACTTTCGGGATAAACAGGCGGTACCTGGAAGGCCTGTGCAGGGCGCTCGAGCAGGGCTGCCCTGGACTCAAATGGAGCTGCGAGATCCACGCCGGGCTGGTGGATGAGCGTACTGTCTCGCTGATGAAGGCGGCGGGCTGTTACGCGATCCGGATCGGTGTCGAGTCGGGCAACAACCGGATACTCAGCCTGATGAAAAAGCGGATTACCATCGAACAGGCCCTGGAGGCCTGCCGGGTAATCAAGAAACACCGGATCGAGCTCCACGCTTTTTTCATGGTGGGCCTCCCCTGGGAAACCGAGGAAACCCTGAGAGACACGGTCGCGGCCATGAAGAAAATCGAATGCGATTCCCTGGTCTACAGCATCTTTACGCCTTATCCTGGCACGGAGGCGTTCGAGTTCTGCAGGGAGCACGGCCTGATCGATGAGCATTTCGATATCTCGCTGCACAACCACCAGAGCCCGGCCAACTGTTTCTGTATCCACCTGAGTCCCCGGAGGCTCAGGGAGCTGGTTTCGGTGGTCGAGAAGACCGTGGACCGGAGAAACAGGCTGAACAGGATGAAGCGGGTTTTCTCGGTCAATACGATCTGGAGGGTTCAGGAGCTGGGGCTGGGCAAGAGCCTGAAAAAAGGGATGAGGATTTTTTTAGGCAGGTAGGAGCGAGGCACCGGGGCACGGAGGGACAGGCACAAAGGCCCCGCACCCCACGTGTAGGGGCATGGCGTGCCATGCCCGTGGCTGGGCTGCCTCTCAGCCCGAGCGTGGACTGTTGAAAACAGGCACAAAGGGCTTACCGCCCCACCAAGGGCGAGGCATGCCTCGCCCCTATTTCTTCTTGTGTTCGCTGTCTTTTTTTCCCTGCCCCCACTCGCTGGCGCTCTCGGAGACCTCGCGGAAGTAGGTTATCGCCGGGTTGCGCCTGAACTCCCTCAGGTAGATCTCGATCAGGCCGCGGTCGGCGAAGCTGTAAAAGCGGTCTTCGCCCACAATCACGTGGTCCAGCAGCTTGACCTCCAGCAGGCTGGTGGCGAACACTACGTCCCGGGTCAGGTTCTTGTCCTCGCCCGAGGGCGTGGGGTCGCCAGAGGGGTGGTTGTGGGCGATCACGATGGCGGCGGCGTTGTACTGCAGGCACTTGCGCAGCAGCTCCCTGAGGTAGATCACGTTGTAGCTCAGGGTGCCGTGGAACAGGTCCTCGGTGTACATCACGCTGTGGCGGGCATCCAGGTAGAGCACCTTGAAGATCTCGACCTCCAGGTCGCGCATACTGTGGCGCAGGTAGTCGAACACGTCGTTCGAGTCCTTGAAGAAAGTCCGCTCCTGGATGCGGGTCTCCAGGAACTTGCGGGCGACCTGGTGGATCAGTTTCAGGGCCACGGCATTGGAGGGCCCCACCCCGGGGATATCTCTCAGGGTGTCGAGCGGAGCCTCGAGCACCCGGTTCAGGCTCCCCAGGCGGGTCAGCAGCTCGCGCGCGGGTTTCTTGCAGTCCCGGCGCGGCGTGCCGAAAGTCAACAGCAGCTCGATGATCTCATCATCACGGAAGGCGCCGAGCCCGTGGGTCAGGAACTTCTCGCGCATCCGGGCCCGGTGGCCGGAAGGTGTCTGTGAAGACTTGGGACTCATGGTACGTGGTTTCCCTCGTGTTTCTTTCTCTCTTCCAGGAACTGCCGCAAGGCGTTTTCCATGGTCTCGCCGGAGAGCGTGCCGCACTCGACCAGGATTTCCCCGATCCTGGTGTAATTCTCGCGCTGGGCCTGGAGCAGCTCATCGAGCGTTTTCCGGGAGATTAGCCCCATGCTCATGGCGAGCTGGCCTATGGGCATGTTGATAAGCCGCCTGGAAGTCGAGCGCCCTCTTGAGGCTATTCTCATCGATCAGGCCTGTCCGCTTGAGGTATTCCCCGAAACGCTCTCGATCCATGAGTGTTACTCACCTTGACAGCGCTTGCCAGGTGTCCCGCCTGCAACCAGGCGGGAGTACCGCTGCCGAAGCCCCTGAGACTGCGGGAGACGTTCGAGTTATTCGCGGGTGATCGCCCAGACATTCAGGTCGAACTCGCCGGTGCTGCTGTTCATCTGCACCCGGCGTATGGTGCCGTCCTCTGCCTCGAACCAGAATACCGTATTCGTGCCCTGCTGGTAAAGAGTCACCAGCAGCCCAAAATTGCGCGGGATCGAGAACTGCATGGTGGGTTTGGTATCCAGGAAGTTCTGGGCGTACAGGTAGCCGGCCACTCCCGCAAGCAGCATCAGCACCAGGACGACTGTCAAATATACTCTGCGCACTTCATACCTCCGGTTGTCGGTCAGACCAGTTTCATCTTGCAAGCGGCCTTGAACAGCGGCCTCATTACGGCGAACTTGGCGCGGGTAAAAAAGAAGCGGTCGGGGTTTTCCATGAAATAGCGGCCCTCCTCGGGCAGCAGCACCAGGGAGACCTTGATGTTCGGGGCCACCCCGATCATCAGCCCCCTCTCCATGCAGGCCTCGTACATCCGCCTGAAGACCGGTATCAGGTCCTCTGTCTCGGGCGGCGGCTGGTCCTGGTAATCCGTTCCTTTGAGCGGCCTGAAAACGCAGACCGTGGGCACGGCGCCCACCGAGGTGATCCAGTCGATCGCCTCGATAGACTTTTCCGGCGGTTCCAGCCCTGCCACGATCTCTCCGTTGGCAGTGTGGAAAACCGAGGCGCAGTACTCGACAGCCTCCAGGTAGCGGTCGAGTCCGTACTGACGGTGTTTGCCTGGGCAGACTTCCTGGAAACGGCCGCGGTCCCAGAGCTCGAAACAGAAAGAGACCCGGTTCACCCCGATTTTTTTCAGGTGGCGGTAGCGGGAAAGGTCGTGGTGCGGCGGGGTCTGGATGCCGATCAGCAGGCCGAAGCGCTTTTTCAGGGCCCGGATGTAAGGCTCCAGGATGTCCAGGTAGGTGTCACCCTGGTAATGGCCGGTATTGAAATCGACATAAGTGATGCGGTTTTCGGCGACAGCCTCGGCTGCGGTCTCGACTACATCGGCCACCGACTTCTCCGGCGCATCGTCGCAGCCCAGGTTGAGCCCCACCGAGCAGAACTTGCAGTTGGAGCGGGGCTTCTCCAGCCAGTAATCGCAGACCCGCGCCGGGTAAATCGCCAGGTAGGTCCCCTGCAGAGTGCCCACCCGGTCCATCCTGGTCCCGCTGCTGGTTTTCCTGTCGTACCAGGCGGGCCGCGGAGCCAGCCTGACCGGGGCCACAGGCTCATCCTCCCGGCAGATCAGGTATCCATCCTGCCGGCTGCGGTGCAGCACATAGGGACTGTCCAGGGCGAAATCCTCGACCACCGGGATGTTGGTATACAGCCCCTCCGGCAGGATCACCTCCAGGCCGCTGCCCAGGCCCGCGCGGGTGCGCAGGATCCTGCGGCCGCCGTCCTCCTCGGTCCTGCAGTCCTGGCCTATGCGCATGCCCTTGCAGTAGAGGTCGAGCTTCAACAGGCCCGGGTTTCTTTTCAGTTCTCTGATCATTTTTCCCCAAGGCCCGGCACTGCCGGGCACCGAGAAAGCTTCGCCTTTTTCGGAAAATACAATTATACACTTCCGGCGTGATAATTCAACCGTTTTGCCCGGCCGGGAGTTTGCTTACTCGATGTAGCCGAGCGAGCGCAGCCGCTCGATCACCTCGCGGTCGTGGCGGTAAGCCGGGGTCGAGGCCCGGTCCAGGGGAGGCGGGCCGTAGGAGCTGACATAGCGCAGGGGCGAGGCGCCTCCGGCCCCTGCTTCCCCGGTCTCGGTGCGGGGGTGGCCGTGCATGCTGCGGTCTACCGGCAGGCCGGCCAGGTAAAGCAGGGTAGGCGCTATATCCTCCAGCCGGAAGCTGTCTGCGGCGCGCCGGCCCTTTTTCACATCGATCCCCTGGAAAATCACGGCACCCTTTTCTCCCTGCTTCCTGCCGATTTTGCCCGGCTCGCAGACGACCAGGATCAGCCCCCCGGGCTCGAAGCCCTGTACCAGCTCGCCCAGCAGACGGTCGAGGTAGCAGTAGTACTCGCGGATCAGGCCCTGGATGCGCTCCGGCTGGACTGTCTCGGTGCGCTCGTCGATCCGGCTCAGCACATCGGCCCCCTGGAGATAGACCGCCAGCATGCCGACCCGGTATCTTCCGGACAGCTCAACCGCGGCCAGGGTGTAAAACAGGTCTGCCAGGTAAACCGAGCGAACCAGCTCGCCCGCGCCGGTGGCAAGCGATTTTTCCAGGTAGTTTCCGGCCACCGGCAGGAAATTGAGCATCAGGCCGAACCTCTTGTCCAGCCTTGATTTCAAGATCGCCAATGAATCGAACTCCGCCGGGGGCTCCACCTCGTGTTCGTAGTAGACCGAGGGGCTTACCTGTTCATCCCGCTGTAGCAGGGAGAGCTTGGCGAAAGTACGCTCGCTCACGGTGAAGCCCCCGGCGGGCCGGGCCGGCCAGGAAGCCCACCAGTTGAGTACTCCGGCAGGCACCCCGAACAGCTCCAAGATCTCCCAGACAGTCCTGCTGCGGCGGGAGGAGGCGGCGATGGGGGATGCGCGCACCAGTTGCAGGAAAGGGAAGACATGGTCGATCACCGTTTCCAGGCCCGGCCGGACAGGGCCGAGGTAGGGCTGGCGGGTGAGTCCCCGCAGGGTATGGATGGTAAAAGCATTGATGCCGTGCCACTCCGGGGCCACCCCGGTGGCGACCGTATTCCAGACCTGGGGGGCCAGGTAACCCTCTCTGGTGTCGACTTCCGCGGTAAAGCCGTTGCCGATCAGGCCGGCCATGTTAGGCAGGCTGTCGCCGGCGGCCATGCGGAACAGCGTCTCGGAATCCATGCCGTCCAGCCCGACCAGCAGAATCGGGATCAGCCTGGCCGAGTGCTGCTCGAGGGTCGTGGCGAGAGAGGAAGCGGCGACATGGTAGCGGAAGACGCCGAACATCCAGGCGCTCTCGAGTACCAGCACCACCATTGCGGATACCAGGTATGACCTGGCTATCGGCCCCTTGCGGCCCGAAAAGGAGGCGGGCACTCCCCTCAGCAGGAAATAGAGGAAACCTGCCAGCCGCCCGGCCATCATACAGATCAGCAGGATAGCCGCCAGCACGGTCAGGGACACAATACCCAGCGGGGCGACCACACGCGAGCCGATCCCGGTAATGTGCCACCACCCCAGCAGGTAAGCGCAGAGCGCGGCGGACACCGCCCCGCTCAGCAGCATGGAGCGGACCCTGCCGCCGGTCCTGCGGCCCGCGCCGGGTCTGCCGGTCCTCATCCAGAACCAGGCCGGCAGCAGCACCAGCACGAAACAGGCCGCCGTATAAGTCAGAACCAGGTAACCGGCAAACAGCAGCACGTCCGGCGGGTTCTCGATGAAACCCGGGTCGGCGAGCAGGGTGGCGCTGAGGGCCAGGCCGGACAGCAGGGTCCCGGCCAGCAGCGAGACTTTGCCGCTTACCGCCAGCACGGTGGCCAGGGGCCCGCCGGCAGGGCGGCTGAGGTACCTTTCCACCGGGCTCTGCAGATAGCCCAGCCTCTGCAGG
This sequence comes from Candidatus Glassiibacteriota bacterium, assembly GCA_016934095.1. Classification (GTDB taxonomy): domain Bacteria; phylum Gemmatimonadota; class Glassbacteria; order GWA2-58-10; family GWA2-58-10; genus JAFGTO01. The sequence continues at coordinate 5,548 of JAFGTO010000063.1, read as the reverse complement.
CGGGACCGGATCTCCTCGATTTCCGGAAATGACTGGTCTGCCTTATTATTTTCTCGGTCAGGCACGCGACTGGTTATTTCTTTCTCTGGTAGACAAAATCGGCGAGCTGCAGCAATAGCCTGGCTTTGTCGCCGAAGGGCTCGAGGGAAACCTTGGCTGTCTCGATCAGCTCAGCGGCCACCGTGCGGGCATGACGCTCGCCGAACATGGTGACAAAGGTGGCCCTGTTCGTATCGGTCCGCACATCCTTGCCCAGCTCCCGGCTCGAGGCGCGGGCGTCCAGGATGTCATCCACTATCTGGAAGGCAAGCCCCAGGTTCTTGGCGTAAGCCTCCAGGCATTCGAGGACCCGCTGCCCGGCACCGCTCAGCCTGGCTCCAAGGGTGGCGGAAAGGGTGAACAGGGCGCCGGTCTTGTGGCTGTGGACATACTCGAGGGAATCGAAATCGGTGTTTTCCGGATGGAGGTCCTTGTACTGGCCCCCGATCATGCCGGGCACGCCCACGCAGTCGGCCGCCGCCTTGACCAGCCGCCCGGCTTCCCCCGGAGCCAGCCCGGCTTTGGCCACAGCAGCTCCGAGCAGCGCGAACGCCTGCATCAACAGGGCATCTGCCGCCAGCACGGCCGTGGCCTCATCGGTGTGGCGGTGCAAGGCTTCCCTGCCGCGCCTCAGGCCGGCGTTATCCATGCAGGGCAGGTCATCCAGGATCAGCGAGGCGGTGTGGATCATCTCTACCGCGGCCGCAGCCTCGATCACCGAGGCCGGGTCGCCGCCGGCCAGCTCCGCCGAGACCATGGTCAGCACCGGCCGGATGCGCTTGCCCGGAGCCAGCAGGCTGTAGCGCATGGCCTCCACCACCGGCCCGGCGAACCCCTCGCCGGAGGGCAGAAGAGCTTCCAGCGCAGGCTGCAGCAGGTCGCCGTAGCGGCCGTATTCCCCGGGCAGCCCTGCAGCCGGGCCGTGCCCGGACCCCGGCCCTGTGGACTTTTCCGGCATTCCCCACCTGTCAGGTAATATTACGCCATGAGTAAAGAAAAAAGGCCGCCGGCAGGCTCTTTATCCCGGAGCGGGGAGACCGTGCGCCGTTTCCCCGGTTGAATACATCGAAGCCGCCGGGTCTCAGACCTGCTCGAAGAGGTCAGCTCCCTCGTACTGTTCGGGCACCGGGACGCCTAGATAATTGAGCACTGTCGGGGCGATGTCCCGCAGATCCGGCCCGGCGCGTGCTACCTTGCGGTTGCAGAGCAGCATCCCGGGTATCAGGTCCCGGTCCACCGAGCAGTGGTCGCCGCTCCATTTCTCCAGGTTCGGCTCGACCACGCCGGGCGGCACCGCCCCGAGAGCAGTCTGCCAGCTTACCCGGTAGCCGGTGTTGAAACCTACAACCAGGTCGGGGGCTTCGTCAAGGCGGCGGCCGCGGTAGACCTCGGGCCCGAGGTAGACATTGGAGACCACCTGCGCCCCATCCCCGGGGTCGCGGAACGCTTTCAGGCCACCGGCGATCTCTCCCAACAGGGACCGGTATTCATCTCCGGGCCGGACAATGCCCCGGGCTTCACGTCCGGCCAGGTTGACAAAGATCAGGCCCAGGCCGAGCGAGTAGGCCCGCGTGCGGCTCCAGTCGACATTGCGGAAGAAATCGCCGCCGCCGAACAGGTCTTTCAGGTTGTAGCGCGGGTCATCCTGGCCCTGGAGTTTCATGTACCCGTTCTCCACCAGCCAGGTGTTGATATTCACCCCCTTGCGGAACGAGGAGAACCCGTGGTCGCTGAGCACAATCAGCAGGGTGTCCCGGTTCACGAACCTGGAGCGGACCTCGCCCAGGAAACTGTCCATCCACCTGTAAACCCGCAGGATGCTGTCGCCGAACTCTGCGGCCAGGCTGCTGTCGTACACCGGGTGGGTTTGGTCGATGTAGTGCCAGAACATGTGCTGCACCCGGTCGGTCTCGCTGAAGACCTCGAAAAACAGGTTCGGCCGCTCTTCCCCCAGGACCTTGAGGCCCATGGCGGAGCGCTGGGTGAAAATGTCCTCGAGGTCCTGCATGAAAGCCTTTTCATCGATCTTGCGCTCTTTCAGGGCAGCGGTCTCGGCGGCCCAGCCGCGGGTCTTGTAATAACCGATGCCGCGGAAAAGCTTCCTGGAGAAATCGGCAGGGTAGGAGATGGGGAAGACCGGCTCCTCGGGGTGGATCTCCACCGGGCTCATGAAAATCTTGACCTCGTCTCCCAGCTCCACGGCATGGAAGCGGGTGAACCCGCGCACGCCGACCAGGAAGTTGAGCTCGAACTCGACATCCAGCCACTGGCTCCACTGCCCCTGGGTCAGGGAGACAGACTGCCCCTGCAGCCCGATGACTATCTTGCGCTTATCCGTCTCGAGCTTGAATGTAATGGGTATGGTCAGGTAGTTCTCGCTGTCCAGCAGGTCGAGCTCCTGGTCCAGCCCGGCCAGCTCCCGGGAGTGCGCGCCCGCTGCGGCCAGCCGGTTGCGCTTGTCCAGCAGGCGGACCCTTTTCTGCCGGGTTACCGGGTTCCAGGGCCCGTAGACCGTTGCCTGCGCCCTGCCCTGCTTGTCGAACTGCAGCGGGGAGACCTTGCCGCCGAACTCGGTGTCCTCGAAATCCTCGCTGTAGATATCGGTGGTGAAGAAATGGTAGGTGGCCTGGGTGCCGCGCAAGTCAGGTGTGGTCAGCCCGGAGAGCAGGATGCTTTCGGCCTGGACCTCATAGGCCGGGAAAGCCACCGGGGCCTCGATCATGGCCGATTTGATCCCGTGTTCCGCGGCGTGCTTCCAGAAAGGCTTGCCTGTCTGCAGGCTCACCGCCCGGGGACGGCCCAGCGGGATAAGGTCCCAGAGGAACTTGGGGTATACCGGCTTGACCGAGGCGATCCGCGGAGTGTAGGTCGCCAGGTCGCGGTTGAGGAAATCGTAGATGCCGTGCACCCCGGCCTGGGCCGAGACACTGAAAGTCGACCAGGCCACCGGGGACTCCGGGGGGATCGAGCTTTGCAGCTCGGAAAAAGAGCCCTCTTCGGCCAGTGCCTTGAGGTTGGGCAGGTGGCCCTGGTCCATGTAGCGCTTCAGCAGCCAGGGGCTGACTGCATCGAAACCCAGGATAATCACCCGCTTATCCAGCTTGCGGGGTTTTGCTCCGCCGCCCTGGCAGCCTGCGGAAGGCACCACGGCCGCACCCAGAGCGGCGGCCGCCGAGCCGAGGAGCTCTCTCCGGGATATTTTCGCCATTCTTCCGTTCGCCTGATCCTTGCAGGTAGTTTTCTCCAAGCTCATGATCTATCTCTCCACTCCGGTCAAGTTATTCAATTTTCAAGGCATGCCGTGAAGTGCCATTACCTTCCGCCTTCAGGTGCGCGACACCCTGGTCTTTTAACTACACCGCCGGGTCCGCTGCGGTTCGTTTTGTTTACCGGCCGCAGTGTTTCATACCATGTAAGCCGCGGCGAAACCCACCTGGGCGGTCATCATCAGCAGATACATGTGGGTCCAGGAGGGGTGGTTCTCGGTCCGGGCCAGGCTGTCCGGGTCGCGCAGCAGCAGGTAGGCGGTGAAAAAGCCGTAGGCCGCCAGTACGAAACCCAGCAGCACCAGCACCAGCGGGTTGCCCGAGAGAACCGGAATGCCGGCGCCGCCGGGACGTTTCAGCACGACACCCAGTGGGATCAGCAGCCAGGGCACCACGAAAGAGGGCGCTATCATCCAGGCCGAGGCACGTACCCCGTAGCGCAGCGGCAGGGTGATACAGCCGGCCGCCTTGTCGCCTTCCATGTCCGAGTAGTCCTTGGTCGAGGCGGCCCCGAGCAGGAACAGGAAAAAGATGCCGCCGATATACCAGGGCTCGACATCGGTGGCGATGGGTGCCACGCACGACCAGCCGGCCACCTTGAGCAGCCAGCCCCTGGGCACGGCGATAGTCAGGTTGGCGCCGATGGCGTGCCGCTTGGTACGGAAAGGCCTGGCCGAGTAGACATAGGTCAGCGCAGCGGCGGCCAGCACCAGCCAGAAACACTCTCTCCGGCCGGCGGGCACGATCAGCCAGGCCAGGCCGAGCGCCACCGCGTAGAGCACCGCGGCAAAGGCCACCGCAGCACCGATGCTTACCTGCCCGGAGGGCAGCATGCGCCCGGGCTTGTTGATCCGGTCGTTCTCCAGGTCGGTGACCTGGTTGAGCACGTTGGAGGCGGCGTTGAGCACCGCGGCCATCAGCGCCCCCAGCACGATATAGTAGAAAACCGTGGCGGCCCTGCCCGCGGCCAGGTGCTCGAAAAAGCCCCTGCCGGCGTGGTGGGCCGAAGCCCCGATTGCGGTGAACGCCCCGCTGACCATGCCCAGCAGCGGCGGCAGCAGGGTAAAAGGACGGGTGAAGCGGTAGTATTTCCCGATCGACTTACCCAGGCACTGCTGCCCGGCTGCGCTCAGGTAAGCCCCAGAATTATTGCCAGCACCAGGCAAAGCACAGCTCCCGTAAGGGTATTGAGAAAGTTCTTGCCCATGTTTCCCAGGGCCTTTTCGGTCCCCGGCAGGGCGCCGAGCACGCTCTCCAGCCAGGCGGCGGCCAGGGCTGCCAGGAATACGGCCGAGGCGAGCGCAGCCGTGGCCACCAGGCCCACCAGCCAGCCGAGGGCTGCCACTGCAGCCGCGGCCACAGCCCCGGCTGCGGTCCCCTGGAGCGAGACCGCCCCCGGCGTGCCAGGCTGCACCCGCCGCAGGGTATGCGGCAGCACGGCGGCCCTGCCATAGAGCGAGCCAACCTCGGTGCCGGCGGTATCCGCCGCCGCCGTGGCGAACGAGGCAGCGAAAGCAGCGCCCGCCAGCGGATTACCGGAGGTCAGCTTGTAAACCAAGGCCAGGGCCAGGCCCACCCCACAGTTGGCCAGGACATGCCTGGCCCCTCTCCTGCCCCTGTCCGCCTGGGCGACTCCCAGGGCCGTCTTACGGCTGTAACCCAGGCCGGTCAGCCCGCTGCCGATAACGAAGAAAAGCCCCAGCACTGTAAAGCCACGCCACCCGGCGCAGTAGTACACGGCCGCTCCCAGGGCCACGCCGCCGAAAAACCCGCTCCTGCTTACAGTGCCCAGGGCCCGGGCGACAATACCGAAAGCTGCCGGGACCGCCAGGGCTTCGAGCCAGGGGAAAGGACTGAGATACATGGCCTGACCAGGTGATACTGTTATTTTAAAGGACTTTAACCGGGGACCGGCGTGCGGCGCCCGGTCGATAGACTGATATACTATTTTTCGTCTTTCGCCCGATGTCTTTTTTACACCGATTATACATCAAAGATAGGAGAAGCCGGTTCTTTTATAACCAGTGAATAAAACAAATCCCCCTTGTTTTCCCCCTTTGTCAAAGGGGGAGTTTTCATATTCTGTCCAATCGCCAAAGTCTTTGCCAGACAACTTGTTACTCCCAACTTTCGCAAAAGGGGGCGGGGGGATTTCACTAGAAGCTGTTTCATAACTTACGTATAACTACAATATTGAATTCGCGGTTTATGGCCGTGTGAATGATGTTGAAAATAGCAATTGT
>JAFGTO010000460.1 GCA_016934095.1 Candidatus Glassiibacteriota bacterium | reverse complement strand
GGTTAACGCGATTTTCGACAGCCGGGGTAAGCTGCTTACCGGCTTTGCCGCTTTGAATGCCGCTCTCGGCGTGGGGCTGGCGGTAACCGCAGAGAGCGACGCGGACTCCTCCAGTTCCGAGGGGCCGGCCCTGAGCTTCCAGCTTTCCCTGTTTCCGGATATGGCTCCGGGGGCCGGGGCCGCTGCGGGCCCTGCTGCTGCAGAGCACGAGACCGAGGTCTTGCCGGATGCCGCCGAGAGCTGGAGTTCGTTGATCAGCCTGGTGTTAGAGCGGCTGCAGGCCCTCGGCAGCGGGAACAGCGAGCCCGCGGTGGAACCCGGTGAGCAAAAGATCTTGCCCGGTATTGCGCCGGTGGTCGAGTCAGGTACGGCTGGCGCAGCAGTTGGCGCAGCGGCTGGCGCCGAGGTGGCTGAAGCCCTGCAGTCCGGCACGGTAAAAGAGACGGAAGAATCATCCGGGCTCAGCCCGGACCATCAAGATAAAACGGAAACCGTAATACCTGTCGAAAATGAGCAGAGCGCTCCGGCGGCGGATGCCGGATCCGCTCCTGAGGCCGCTTTGAATCTTTCCGGCCTGTCCCCGGAGATCTTCCAGGTTCTGAGCGACCTGGTAAGCGTCCGCCTGGAACATGCTGCGGAATTGAACGATCCCGGTAAGGCTGTGCAGGTCCTTTCCCTGCTGGAAAACCTCTCAGGGCTGGAAGAATTACCCCCCGTACAGCAGCTTGCAGCCCTGGAATCCCTGATCGGCGAGCTCGAGGCCCTCGGCACAGGAAACCTTACCGAGGGAGCGGAAACAACCATCATGCCGGATTCCGGCGCTCAAGCTGCTGAAACGCTGCAGCCGGTCGAAATGTATGCCCCGGGCCTCACCGAACAGGTTTCGACCGGCTCCCAGGGACAACCGGCCCCGGCGGCGCTGGAGTTAATCGTTAAGCGGCTGGTCGAGCTCAAGGGCCTGATAGCCGCGCAGTTGTCCGCACCTGCGCCGGAAAGCGGCGATACTGCCAGTCCCGCCCTCCAGGAATCCTCAGTTCCCAAGGCCGTTACCTCAGAGCTGCGCTCTGTTGCCGAGACGGCCGCGAGGCTAGCGCAGCTCATCGAAACCGTGGTTTCAGAGCGCGGCCAGGGCCCGGAGCCGGTGGCCCAGAGTACGCCGGATGACCCCTCTCAAAGACCGAATAACGCCCTGATCAGCCTGCTCTCGAAGGCCGATGAGGCTGTCAGCGGGATACAGCAGCCGGATCTTTCCCGCAAGGGCCAGGACCGCGGCACTTTGGAAGCACCGGCGGCGGGAAGCGTTTCGACCGGGGAAGTCCAGTCTTCAGCCGGGATCGCAGGAAGCGGCTTTTCTGTTTTGGCCGAGGCCGCCGCCCCGGAAAGTGAAAACTCCGCCGGCCAGGGTGTCATGGCCGCCGATACCGGCGTATTCTCAGTGAAGCCGGAGACTCCGGACATCCCTGTCCGGGAAGAGGCCCGGAATACATTAAATATAAGCGGCAAACCGGAGATTCAGACCGAAAGCCGCGTTTTGCAGGCCGAAAATACCGTGAGCCGGGCCGATGAGCAGACCAGGGCCGCCTCCGGCGCGAAAATCATGACCGATTCCCCGGCCGCCGGGACAAAAGTCGGCGCGGCCGAAACTTCGGTTAAGCCTGCGCCGGAGAAAGAGCTGTCGCTCCAGGCGCAGTCCGGCTCAGTTAGGGAAAAGGAATATCGCCTTAACATCCCGGTCCGGCTGGTGGAAGCTAGTCCCGCGCAGACAAATGAGCGCCGGCAAGCCACCCTGGCCTATGCCGGCCAGGTGCAGCCGGGCAATTCCGATTCGCTCAGCGAGCAGCTTAAGGCCGCCGGCCGTTCCGCAGAGGAAAAGGCTCCGGCTAAAAATATTTTCAGCGGCGTGATCGAGTCGCTGCAGGCAAAGGGCGGTTCCCTGGATAACCGTCAGCCCGCCGCAACCCAGGCGGAATCTCTGGCTGCTCTCAAAGGAGAGCCGGTGCAACAGGCACTGCAGGGTGAGCCGCTCAATATCCGGACGGCCGGCGCCAGGGGCGAGCAGGCGGTCCAGCAGAACAGCGGTACGGCGCTCACCAGCCAGGCGGAGATACTCGGCAAGATCACCCAGGCGGCACGGATGACCTCAGTCCCTGGTACCAGCGAGATCACCATGAGGCTCGAGCCCGACCACCTGGGACAGATGCGGGTGCGCCTGAGTGTGGACGAGCATCAGTTTGTCAGTGCACGGATCCAGGTAGAGTCGCATGAAGCCCGCTCGTTGATCGAGAGCTCGCTCCAGCGTCTCAGGGACTCCCTGGCCGAGCACGGCCTCAAGATTGAAAAATTCAGCGTGGATGTGCGCCAGGACCAGCATCAGCAGCATGGCCAGCAATCGGCATCCACCGACCGTGAAAGCACCTCCCGCAACCGCGGCGGATATTTCCGGGATCATGAAGCGGAAACCGCCGGGAAAGAGTTACCCTTTGCCGGCGAAGAAAAAACAGTACCTGTCAGGAAACTCGGCTACAATACCCTTGAATGGGTCGCCTGATAGCTGAAAGGAGCTGAAAAATAATGTCGGTAGAAGCCACTAACAATCAAGCAGCGGAATTCTTTACCCAGACTTCCGGCGAAAAAAGCGTCCAGGACCGCAACGCGCTGGCCAAGGATGATTTCCTGAAACTGCTGGTAGCCCAGCTGCAGAACCAGGATCCGATGAACCCGGCCAGTAACCAGGAGTTCGCCTCTCAGCTGGCCCAGTTCAGCAGCCTCGAGCAGCTCCAGCAGATGAGCAGCTATCTCCAGGAGAGCGTGGAGGCCAATAGGCTCCTCGGCCAGACGATCGAGAACGAGGTGGCCAACAGTTATATCGGCAAGGATGTCCGTGCCGTGGGCAACGTCTTGCAGTTGATCGACGGTGAGGATCCGGTTATCCGCTTCCACCAGGACCAGGCTTCCGCGGACACCAAGGTCAGGATTTACGACGGCCTGAGCGGAAGCTGGGTGCATACCCTCGAGCTGGGAGCCAGGCCGGCCGGGGCTATGGAGCTGGTATGGGACGGCAAGGACGCCTCGGGTGAGCGACTGCCCGAAGGCTACTACATTTTTAACGCGGAAGCCACGGACTATGAAAACTACGCGATCGACACCGTAGGTTACGTCCACGGCTCCGTTACCGGTGTGAGGTATGTCGATGGTGTCGCCAGGCTGCTGGTGGATGAACAGGAAGTTGCCCTGGAGGATGTCTTCGATGTAGTCGAGCGGCAGACCGAACAATAAGCTCAATCCGGACGGCCGCTATTTGAATGGATTTACGAGATCCGGGATTTAATAAAACCATACAACTAACAACTGCCGCGCGACATGATGTCGCGTGAAGAATTATCGACAAGGAGGTCGAAAAATGGGTTTGCAAAGTACTCTCTTCACCGGTGTTTCCGGTCTGCAGGCCAATGGTACCCGGCTCAGCGTGATCGGTAACAACATCGCCAACGTCAACACGATCGGCTTCAAGGTCGGTCGTGCGAATTTCAACGAGTTCCTGGTACAGAGAATCGATGCCGCCAAGCGCCCTCTCGAAGGAGTGCGTGGGGGTAAAAACCCCATGGAATACGGCCTGGGAGTCGGCCTTTCCAGCATCGACAACCTGTTCAGCCAGGGCACCCTCGAATCCACCGGCGTAACCACGGACCTGGCGATTGAAGGAGACGGGTTTTTCGTGGTCCGCCAGGGACAGCGCAGGCTCTACACCCGCGCCGGTGCTTTCCAGTTCGATAACGACGGCCGCCTGATCCAGAACAGCACCGGATTTATCGTCCAGGGCAGGATGGCCAACACCGCGGGCGTAATCGCCTCGGGTTCTCCGATCGAGGACGTCATCGTACCCCTCGGCCTGACCACACCGGCCAAGTACTCGAGCAGGGTGGTCTTCAAGGACAACCTCAATGCGGACTCCGAAGTACTGTCGAACGTGCTGACCAGCGGCGACAGGTTCTCCATCCGCGAGACCGGCGGGCCTGCCAGCGGTGTGACCGATATCAACGACCTGGCCCAGACGATCAATACACTCGATGAAGGCGACCGGATCAAGATCAGCGGCACCAACCCGGACGGCACGGTGGTCACCGGCATGTTCCGTTACGGTACCGGAGAGGAGCTGCTGTCAGACGGCAGCACGGTGGCCCGGGACGGCACCACGCTGGGGAACCTGGTCAACGTGATCAACAACACCTTCTCCGGCGTTTCCGCCACTATCACCGCCGAGGGCGCTGTCCAGCTCATCGATGACTCCGCCGGGGCCAGCCAGACCTCGATCAGCCTGTCCTTTGAGGAAGACGCGGCCAAGGCCTCGGTCCTCGGTCAACCCGTTCAGGATACTTTCCTGCCGGAGTCGATCTCTACGATTACCGCCGGCAATCCGATGAACATCCAGCCTTACGACCCGGATACCGGTACCGGCGGGTTCCGCTTTAACGCCGATCTGGAAGGTATCCAGTATCCCCGGCAGTTCACCCTGGCCGTGGGCGGAGTGGATAACAGCCGGGCCAACGTGATTACCATCGCCCAGGACCCGAACGGCGACGGTGTCTATGAGACCATAGATGAAGTGGTGGATGCGATCAACCAGGGAATCAGCGCCGACCTGGAGCTCTCCGGCACTGTCACCGCTGCTGCTACCGCCGATGGAGAGATCAGGTTCAACACCAACAGCCCCAGCGACTCTCTCACCATAGGTGAGGTGCCCAACAGCGACATTACTACTGTTACCGACCTGGGGTTCAGCGACGGGGACCAGGGCACGGGTGTGGGCCTGGGCGGATTGAACCTGACCAGCCTCAAGGCCAACAGTGAGATCCGTATCGAGCTCCAGGGCGATACCGCGCGCACTCTCTCGATTACCCCGAGAGTCTACAGCACCGTGGAGGACCTGGTCAACGGTCTGAACGCGGCGATCAACTCGAACACAGCCCTCAGCGGAAGGCTCACCGCCTTCGTGGATTACAGCCAGGGGGCGGCTGCAGTCTCTTTTGTCACCACCTCGCCTGAAGCCAAGCTTACTATTACGCGCGGGACTCAGACCGTACCGCTGGGCGGCGTGGACCTGTTCGACGCCCTGGGGTTCGATGACCTCACCGAGCTGCGCAACGATGTCATCCCGGGCAATGAGGATGATTACAACAACATCAGCGTGGACGGCAACGCCAACAGCTCCATCGCCCTGGCCGCTTTCAACCGGACCCAGGAAGGACGGGACGCTGCTGCGCATATCGCCTCGATCTCGGTCTACGATTCTTTCGGCGAAACCCACAACATGAACATGACTTTTACCAAGTCCACCCAGCAGCTGGCCGCCGAGATAAACAAGCTGATCTCCACCGACAGCCCCTTGATGATCGAGAGCACGGACCCCAACGCAGCCCCGGGTACTGTCCAGGCAGTGGACGCGTCCACGGTCGAAACCAGCCTCATCGACCTCTGGAGCGTTGATTACACAGACCCGCAGAACCCTGTGCGCGGCGACGCTCAGCCGCGGGCCGGTGATACTATCCGCATTACCGGAACCTCTCCCCTGGGTACGGTGCTGGCCACGACCTTGACCATCCAGGGCGATCCCGATCCGACCACGGTGGAAGACCTGCTCAATACCATCAACCAGCTTTACAGCTCCCGCGCGCTCGGCGGGGATGGAACCGGCGCCACCGCCACGATCAACGACAACGGGCAGATAGTACTCACGGATGACACTGCGGGGGCTTCACTGTCCTCGATGAAGATTGCCTACGTTGAGGACCCCGACAATCCGCGCGAGACCCTGCCCGAGCAGCCTTACGGGCTTGCCGAGAATTTCCGTACCCTGCAAAACGGCACCAATGAGATCACCACCGATGTGCCCGGCCAGTGGGACTGGGAAATCCGTACTACCGGCAATGAAAAATCTTTCACCGGTAACGATGGTACGATTACTTTCAACCCGGACGGCAGCCTCCAGGGATACACTATCCAGGACCGCAGCAATTCGTTCGGCTTCGACCCCAACAACGGTTCGGACCGCATGGAAATCCAGCTCGACCTGGGTACGATCGGGGGTTTCGACGGCCTGACCATGTTCCAGGGACCCTCGACTGCGATTATCAGCAGCCAGGATGGTTTCGCCGCAGGTAAGCTGAGCTCCATCGAGATCGACCATAGCGGGACCATGACCGGTATCTTCTCCAATGGAGTCTCCAAGAAGCTCGCACAGATGGTACTGGGCAGCTTCAACAACCCCAGCGGCCTGACCAAGGAAGGCAACAATAACTACAGCGAGTCGGCCAACTCGGGTGTGGCCGTGATCGGTGAAGCCGGGACCAATATCCAGGGCTCCATCTCCAGCGGTTTCCTGGAAAGCTCCAACGTGGACCTGGCCCAGGAATTCGCCAACATTATCACCACCCAGCGAGGATTCCAGGCCAACGCCAGAGTGATCACCTCTACCGACACCCTGCTCAACGAGGTTGTCAACCTGGCCAGATAAGACAGCTAAAGCTTAGATCGCGGCAAGGGGGCCCCGGAAATGCGGGGCCCCCTTGTTGTATCCGTTCTCAGGCGGCACTTTATACAAAGTGAAATGGAAAATCAGGTATATCCAACCTCTTTGCGGGCCGGGCATCGGTATTGAACTCTCAGGCAGAGACTTGCATTCGACGGCCAATTCGAATATATTCTAAATATAAATAACTATAATAAAAACAGAGGCTTACAACCTGATTCAGCTTGATCCGCAATGCTTGCGCAGCCGGCTGACACCTTTCCGGCAGCGGGCGGGGGCTGATGGTATGTTTTTTGCTCAAAAGCTTACAGGATACCTTTTTGCGCACTTGAAAGCCCTGTTAATCCTTTTCGGCCCGTGCCCTGTTGAAAGTCTTTGAGCAAAGGACGAATTCTTTTAGTTTTCTCCTGCGGCGGCCGAATTATTGATCAGGGAGCTTTTTGGCGAAAGTCCGGCTCCTCAAGGAGGTTTCGGTGATAGCGGTAACCAGGCTTAACGGCCAGCAGTTCGTGGTGAACGCCGAGTTGATTGAGCTGGTGGAATCCACTCCGGACACTATAGTCAGCCTGACGACCGGAAAGAAATACATGGTTAAAGAGACGGTCAATGAGGTTATCGACCGGATCATGCAGTACCGACGCCAGATTTCTCCCTTTTTCGGTTCCGGTGCGGCTTGAATTGACCAGCGCTCGCATGCCTCGGGGCTTGCCGCGAGTATGCGAGCGAGTATAAATAATAAAAAATTCCCCGCAGCTTGCTCAAGGGGAGCCTTCAAAGCCTGAATTCTTTTGCAGCGACAGTTTTATCTTCACCTGCCAGTTAACGATATAAAAACTAAGAAGGTATATTTATGGATCTAACCACAGTTATCGGACTGATCGCAGGCTTTGCTGTCATCATACTCGGCATCGCGCAAAGCGGCAGCGTAATGTCGTTTTTCGATGCAGCTTCGGTTTTTATCGTTATCGGAGGGACCACCTGTGCGGTGATTATCTCGTATCCGATCAATGAGCTGGTGGGCATGATCGGGGTAGTAAAAAAAACCGTTTTCACCAAGTCCCAGCCGGTAACCGAGACTATCGCCACTTTGGTTTCTTTTGCCGAGCGGGCCAGGCGCGAGGGGATCCTGGCCCTGGAGCGCCACATGGAGGAAATCGAGGATGAGTTCCTCTCCAAGGGCATCCAGCTTGCAGTCGACGGCACCGAGCCGGAATTGATGCGCAGTATCCTGGCCACGGAGCTCGACTACCTGGAAAAGAGGCATACCAGCGGGCAGGGCATCCTGAGCACCAGCGGCGCCCTGGCCCCGGCTTTCGGGATGATCGGCACGCTGATCGGGCTGGTGCTGATGCTGCAGACCATGCAGGACCCCTCTACCATTGGCCCGAAAATGGCCGTGGCGCTGATTACCACTTTTTACGGGGCGCTGCTGGCCAACCTGATATTCATTCCCCTGACCGGCAAGCTTAAAAGGCGCTCGGAAGAAGAGATCCTGATCAAGGAGCTGATGATCGAGGGCATTCTTTCGATCCAGTCCGGGGATAACCCGAGGATCGTCGAGCAGAAGCTGACCTCTTTTATCTCGCCCAAGCTGCGCCGGGCGATCGTGGAGAAATAAGGCGCAGGCCTGCCACCTGGGAGAAAAAGCCGGATGGCGAAGGACAAATGCGAATGTGAAGCCGGGGCGCCGGCCTGGATGACCACCTTCAGCGACCTGATGTCTCTGCTGCTGTGTTTTTTCGTGCTGCTGGTCTCGATGAGCAAGATCAAGGAGCGTGATTTCTATTTAGCCGCCGGCAGCCTGAGAGGAGCGTTCGGAGTGATGACCCAGGACCCCTCGATCATCAAGCTCGAAAATACGCCGATGCCCTCGCTGAAAAATATCCAGCGGGCCATTATCGACCGGGCGGTCTCCAACATGCAGGACTTTATCGAGGCCCGGAACCTGGGCGAAGATGTAAAACTGGTGGTCTCCGACAAGGGTATCGGGCTGACCATCAGCTCTCCGCTGCTGTTCCAGACCGGCAGCGCAGAGCTTGACCCTTCGGCTTACGGCGTTTTGGCCGATGTGTTCGAGATCGCCAGGGGATGGCCGAACATTATCAGGGTCGAGGGCCATACGGATGATGCACCGATCAGGTCGGGGCCTTACGCATCCAACTGGGATTTGTCTTTCGACCGGGCTCTGAGCGTAGTGAACTTCGCGATCCAGTTCTCGAAGATCCATCCGAGCAGGCTGAGCCCGGTGGCCTTCGGCGAGTACGATACAGTGGCCACCAACTCTACTCCGGAAGGCAGGGCCAAAAACCGCAGGATTGAAATTTTCATGGAGTATAAAAAGGATGTTCCGGACCCGTTTAAGTAGTCTTAGCGTCGTGCCGCAGTCTAATGGCTGAGGTGCTATGCCTGGCGCCGCAGGTGAACGGGACCGGAACCGACACTTACAGGAGTGATGATTATGCCGGATGAACCTCAGGATACCGCGCCGGAAGAGGGTGCTGAACCCACTCCTCAGGTAAAAAGCAAAATCTCTCTTAAGACACTGATCCTGGTGGGATTGCCTCTGGTGATAGTCCAGGCTGTGGCCGCTCTGGTGGTGGTGAAGAAAGTAGTCCAGCCGCGCCTGCCGGAGCAGAAGCCGGCCCCGGTGGAAGAGGTCAAGAAGACTGAAAGCCAGGATGACCAGGTGGACTTGAGCGAGTGTGTCCCGGTAGAGGTCCAGGATATCATCGTCAATCCCGCAGAGACCAAGGGACAGCGCTACCTGAGTGTATCGGTGGTCATTTACGTGCCGGAGAAGATTGCCGCGGACTTGACAGATTTCGAGCCGGAGGTGCGCAGCGCGATCATCGAGACAATCAGCCGCCACCGACTGGATGAGCTGGACGATCCCGCAGACCGACGGGTCCTGCTCACTGAAGTCAAGGACCAGTTAAACCACATCATAGACACGTATTTTTCAAAGTCCAAGAAATTAGAAGGCTTGAGAATCCAGAGAATATTGTTCTCCAAATACACCTTACAGTAAGAACGGGCGTGAGCCATGAGCAAGATATTATCCCAGGAAGAAATAGATGCATTGCTCTCCGGTGAGTCCATGGGCGCTGCGGCGCCTGCCGGCGCCGCCGATGCGGGTGAAGAGGAACAAAAGGACAAGCTGGTCAGCCTCTACGACTTCAAACATCCCAACCGAGTCTCCAAGGATCAGTTGAGGACCATCCAGACCATTCACGAGGCGTTCGCCCGCGGCTTCGCCACTCACCTTTCCACCCGCCTGCGCAGCCTGGTGGATATAGACCTTACCTCGGTGGACCAGCTGACCTATTCCGAGTTCATCATGTCCATGGCCGACCCGAGCGCGGTATACATTTTCAATATCAAAGAGCTCGAGGGCGATGCCATCATGGAGATCAGCCCTCAGCTCGTGCTCTATATCATCGACCGCTCGTTCGGCGGAGAGGGGGGCGTGAGCCAGGAGGCCCGTGAGATCACCATCATCGAGCAGAACGTGATGAAAAAGATAGTCGACAACGCCCTTGACCAGCTTGTCAGGTCCTGGCAGAACATCACCCCGCTGACCCTCGAGCTGAAAGATTTCGAAACCAATCCCCAGTTGATCCAGATCAGCCCGCCGGGCGAGACTGCCATCATGATCTCCTTCGAGGTCAAGATCGCGGACTTCAGCAGCCTGCTCAACCTGTGCTTCCCCTATTTTGTCCTGGAAGACGTGATGCCCAAGCTCAGCGCCCAGCACCAGATCGCCCACAGCCAGAAAAAAAGAACCCGCCACGATGTGGGGATCGTGGAGCGCAAGCTGAAATCCACCGATGTGCCGGTCAAAGTGGCGCTGGGCACTACCCAGCTTTCCCTGCGCGACATCCTCTCCCTGGAAGAGGGCGATATCGTGCGGCTGGACAACCGGCTGGATGAAATGCTGCAGGTAACGATCGGGGACAGCAACAAGTTTCTGGCCAAACCCGGGATTTTTCGGAATCAAAAGGCCGTGAAAATAATGGCGGAAATCAAGGAAGGAGCCCTTTCACATGAGTGATTTCACCCTGAGTGCGGAAGAAACCAAGGCCCTCCAGGAGTTGGCTTCCATCCTGGCTGAGGAGAGCTCGGTGGTGCTGTCCACCCTGCTCGACAAGAAAATAGAAATCAACATGCTGAGTGCGGATGGCGCCGATGAAGAGGCCTTGAGCTCGGACTTTCCGGAGTCGATAGTCGCGGTCGAGTGTGCCTTCGCCTCCGGCTTCGCGGCTACCAACCACTTTCTTTTCAACAAGGAGCTGGTGGCCAAGCTGAGCGACCTGATAATGATGGGTGACGGTACCGCCGAGTTCAGCGAAGACCACATCGATGCCATCCAGGAGGCGGTCAACCAGATGCTGGGCGCGGCCGCCACTGCGCTTTCCACCCGCCTGGATAAGACAGTGGACTTTCAGCCGTCCACCGCCAAGCAGGCCGCCCTGGGCGAAGCCGGCCTCGAAATAGGCCAGCTTACGGCGATTAACTACGAGATCCAGATCGAAGGCGAGGCTGAGGGTAAAATAGCCCTGCTGATCCCTTACACGGTGATCCAGGAAGCGGCCTCGGCACTCGGCGCCGGAGAACAGCCCGCCGCCGCAGCCGAAGAGGATTTCGACATGGCCGGAATGGGGGGCGGTGCAGAGGCGGCCGAAGCAGCGGGGATCGACTTTGCCGGGATGGGCGAGGAAAAGGCCCGTGCCGAGGCCCCCAGCATGGGCAAGCTGATAGAAAGCAAAGATCTCAGCCCCCAGGAGAGGGATCGTCTCGAGCTGCTGCTCGACGTCAAGCTGGACATCACGATCGAGTTGGGACGGACCACGATGCTGGTCCGCGACATCCTGGAGCTTGGCCCCGGCTCCGTGGTGGAGCTGGACAAGATGGCCGGCGAGACCGTGGACCTGCTGATCAACAACAAAAAACTGGCCGAGGGGGAAGTTGTGGTGGTGGATGAAAACTTCGGAATCCGGATTACCCATCTGGTCAGCATGGAGGAGCGGATCAAGATGCTGCAGACAGGCTGATCTTCCAGCCTGTGGCTTCCCTGACGAGACCTGTCCGGGACAATCCCCGGGCGATACAGCTACCAGGGCTTTCTATGGCATTCTCAATTATTCGCAGGCAGGTGAACGATATTCGGGCCCCGGAAAAACGGGGCCTGAAAATTTGTAGCCGCAACCGTGAGGCGGCGTTTTCGAGAACCGCGGCAGCGCTTTCGATCCTGCTGGCGGCGATACTGTTTCTTTCCCCTGCCGCGGGATTGTGCCGCCCCGGTTCAGCACCTGAACCGGGGGCACAGGGCGGGACAGATGCTCCCGCTGCTTCCGGGCAGTCCCGGGCCGCCGACACGCAGAAGAGCCTTCGCGACAGCAGCGGCACCGCTGCCGAGGCGCTCGACTCGCTCGCCGCAGCCCGGACCGCCGGGCCTTCCTTTCCTCAGGCACAGGCCTCGCCTATCGACTGGGTCTGGGTCTTCGCCGCCATTTTCATAGTGATCGGCCTGCTGCTGCTTTTCCTCTACCTGCTGCGGATGATTATCTACCGGCCGCCGGGAGTTATCTCGGGGGGCGGACAGTTCGAGATCCTCAGGCAGTTTCACCTGGGACCCCGGAAAAGCCTGTGTCTGGTGAAAGTCTGCGACCGGATTTTCCTGCTGGGAGTGACCGAGACCTCGATTACCAGGCTGATGGAGGTCGACGATCCGGAGGAAGCGGCCAGGCTCCAGGTCCGGCTGGAGGCCTCCCCCAAGGGACAGGTCAGGCAATTCCGCGAGGTCTACCACGACCTGGTAGGCAAGTTCAGAAAATAAGGCACCTCATCCCGCCGGTTTCTACCGCCCTGCTGATTTATTTCCCTTCTATGTTCGCTGCTTTCCATGTCTCTTGACGGTTTGCCGTTTTTCCGCCCGGGATCCGCAGTTCCCCGGAGTTGCCCGCCGGCCGGTTATTGGGTATATTGGTTCCCGGACGCGAGATAACAGTCCCCATCAGCAAGGAGTGATCCCGTAATGATAGATACCAGAGCGACTTCCGTGGAATTCGAGCGTGCCGGGCCGGAAATAGCTTTTCTACCGGTAGGTGCCTGCGAACAGCATTTCGGCCTGCTGCCGCTGGAGACCGATATTTTCCAGAGCGAAAAACTGGCCGCCGCTATCGCTTTCAATTTCAAGAGCTATATTTTGCCCGCGATTCCGTTCGGCACCTCGCTGGAGAACACCGGTGCCGGCGGCACGGTGACCCTGATGCCGTCTACCCTCTCCGCGGTGGTGCGCGATGTGGTGGACTCCCTTTACCGCCAGGGGTTCGAGCTCGTGGTGGTGGTTAATTCCCACGGCGGGAATTTCATCCTCAGGCCCTGCGTGCGGGAGATCAATTACCGGAACCCGGGCCGCAAGACCATTTATGTCGATCCGTGGGAGATTGTGCCGTCAGAGGAGGTCCGGCAGATATTTACGGGGACCAACGAGCTGCACTGCGGAGAGATCGAGACCTCGGTGATGCTGCACCTGGACCCGGAGATGGTGCGCACCGGGAATGTCGAGGATGGGGACCCGGAAGCCCTGCGTGCGGACCTGGACATGTTCTCGATACCGGTGCTCGCCGGGGGCAAGCCCTGGGGCAGGGCCACCCTGGCCACGGCGGAGAAAGGCCGTGAGTTTTACGAGCTGATGATCCGGCATTCGACAGCGTTCATCGAGCGCATCCTCGCGCTGCACCGCAAGCACCCCAGCTACCACGGCTGAGCGTGGCTCAACGGTCTTTCAGCGGCTTTTCAGGCCCACATAATCGTATTCCGCCAAGGTCTCGAACAAGGCAACCAGTTTTTCCAGTTCCGGCTCGTGGCCGAACTCCTGCCCTGCCAGCCACTGGATCTCGAAGATGCTGCGCTCGCCGTCCGCCCAGTAGACCGGTGCGTTGTCCTCGTGGTTCCAGAGGCTGAATTTTTTCAGCCCGCGCTGCGCCTTGACTTCATCCGGTATCCTGGCAAGCTGGAATGGGCCGGGAGCTTTGCGCACCGGTACCAGCTTGTCCGCCTTGAGCTCGAGATCGGTCCGGGGCTTGCGACTGAACCTTTCCCCGCCGGGCCTGCAGGCTTCGGCGACCGCCTGAAGTTTGCCTTTTAAAAGTTTTACCCCGGCTCCCACCTTTTCGCGCCCGTCTTCGCCGAAAGCCAGGTCTTTCAGGGAATCCAGCCTCTTGTTTTCCAGCATCAGCAGGTAGCTGCAGCGCTCGTCGTAGCCGGCGCCCGTTTTTTCCCCGGCGGCCAGGGCGGCGATCCTCCCGGCTGCCGAGCCGAATACCAGGTCGGCGATCTCCAGGGCCGCGGATGCTCCGCCATTGGTCGCTGTGTAGGCGTATGCTCCCATCAGGGAGCTCATCTCGGCCATCACCTCGGGGCTGAGGTTGTCCGGAGTGTCGCTGCTGGTGTGGTAATAGCGGTCCCTCAGGAAGATCAGCGCCGGGCAGGGGATGTCGAACAGCGGTTCGGCGATGAAGTTATCGTTGACCATGTAGGGTTTGCTCTCCCAGTGCCAGCGCGGATGGTGGCTGTATACTTCCCGCACCAGGTCCAGGCCCAGCTCATCGGTGAACGAGGGGTTCGACTCCGGGTTATGGAAATACTGCAGCCAGCTATGGCAGCGGTCCTGGTCCGCACCCACCATGTCCGGGTTCATGGCGCAGATGGCGTTACGGTGGAAATCGGGGTGCGCGGCCAGGTGGGCCGCGAAACCGTAAATCTCCCAGGCGAAAATCAGCCGGATGGTGCGTTTCGGCGGCTCGATCGCACCCCGCCCGGACAGGGCCAGCAGCGCGCGGGCCAGCTCGATCACGCAGGCCACTCCGCTGGCGTTGTCATGGGCCCCCACCTCGTGCAGGTGCTGGATGAACCAGACTTCTTTCTCCGGCTCTTCGCTGCCGGGGATCACCCCGGTGGTCAAGTCCAGCACGTCGTCATAAAGGCGGGTATTTACCCGGGTGAAAGCCTCGACTTGCCCGTGCTCGGCCAGCAGGCCGCGCAGCCAGTCGCCGCTTGCCGGGGTGATCTGGAAACCCAGCAGGTTCCCGGGATTGCCCGGATAGAAGAAGGCGTTGTTCCAGCGAACCAGGTGCATGTTCTCTCCGCGCTCCCGCACTCCCGGCCAGCAGGGCAGCTCATCGCTGACCACGCCCAGCGCACCTTTTTCGGTAAGTGTCCGGCGCAGCTCTTCGTCGAGAGGAGCCTTGTCATGGAAAACCAGCTTGCCTTTCAGGTCTTGTTTCCCATCCGGGAGCACGATCGTGGTTTTCACTCCTTCCATCGGGGTCTTGCCGCACCAGACAAACAGGTGGCAGGGGTCTGCACGGCGGTCGGCGATCCGGCGGGTGCCGCCGGCCGGGTCAGCGACCTCGAGGATCCCCGAGGTGGCATCCCAGCCCTGGGGCGCCCGGTGGTCCAACACCAGGTTGGTGCCGGTACTGGGATAGTTTAAGTGCTCTACCCGGCTTAAGCCTATTGCGTTGAGCAGCTTGACAGTCTCTTCCGCCGCCCGGTGAAATGCGGGGAAAGTAGACAGCCGGTCGTAGATCCAGAAACGGTGGATGTATTCGAGAGCGCGTTTACCGTTTACCTCTTCCCGCAGCTTTTTCAACATTTCACGGTGAAACATGCCGGTTCCTTTCACTGGGGTTTCCTCTGGACTCCGAGCCGGTCCCTTGATAATACCAGTCTCGTGGCAGGTGATATAATAAGCTAACAGCATGGTACCCGACCGGCAAGAGACAACCGGAAAGCTTTTTGACTCCCGGATGGAGTATGGTCCGGGCCGGCTCCGGTTCAGAAGCGGTCTATCATCAAATCCGCTTCGCGCAGCCTCTTGCAAAGCTCGCGGGAGAGATAAATCAGCAGCTTGACCGACAGGTGGGGGAAGTCCTCCAGCAGCCTGCGCCCGTCGAAGGCGAACAGCCTGGCGTCCTCGAGCGCAGTGGCGGTGGCCGAGCGGGGGTTGTTGTCCAGCACCGCCATTTCACCGAAAACGTCGCCGGGATTTAAAGTGGCGAGAACTTTACCGCTTTTTTCCTTTCTGATGGCTACCTGCCCGGACAGGATGGCATAGAAATACTTACCGGTGTCCCCTTCCTTGAAAACCGTTTCATCCTTACCCAGGTCGACTTTTTCGGCGCAGTAGAGCAGCAGAGAGATCTCATCGGGAGTAAAAGATGAAAAAAACGTGTACCTGGTCAAGTCTTTGGCCAGTTGGTCTTTGTTTTCTATCGGCTTGGAAGATTCCTTGGACATGGAAACCTCTTTTCCCGTTTTAACCCGAATTATTCATAAAATTATCGCCTCGTTTTTTTAACTTTAAGCATCGAGACAAGTTAAAAAGTAAATTAAATCTCCGGGATATGTTTTTTTTCTCATTGCCTCGTGTTATACTGCGCGGCGATATTTTTACCTTCGGCTCGCCTGCTTTGCCCGATTGGCTGCGTCATCTGCGGCTCGCGGTACGCCAGTACAGCTT